>JACDDJ010000294.1 GCA_013817065.1 Acidobacteriota bacterium | reverse complement strand
CGCGCAGTACGTTCTGCGTGATCAGCCTGAATGGACGGCGGACCGCATCCGCGAAGCGATGGAAGCTGGAACCGAGAAACACGTGAAGCTGAAAAGCCCGATCCCCGTGTTCCTTGGCTACTGGACCGCGCGCGTCCGTCCGGATAACACCGTGCAGTTTCGCAGGGACGTCTACGAGGTCGACGGCAAGCTGCAGGCAAGACTGAACGACCGGCTGGCGCGGCTCCGCCGCTCCGGTGAAGCGGCGGCGGTCGCCACGACAGTGGCAAACGATGATGCGGATGAGAAGCCGGCGACGACGGAGCCGCGGCGAGCGGCTACCGGCAAGAAGTAGAAGGGCCTTTTCGGACGTCGCTACGCCTGGCAGAACTGCGAGACTCTCGACAGGAGTTCGTCCATGTCGACGGGCTTTGACAGATACGCGTCGGCGGGGACTTGGGCCATCCGATCGCGTCCCGCAGCCGAAACGACGATCGTGGGGATCTCTTTGAGCCGCTGATCTTTCGCCTGGTGACGCCGGAACTCCCAGCCGTCCATGACCGGCATCATCAGGTCCAGCAGGATCACGCAGGCATCCGCGCCATCGCTGAATCGGTCCAACGCCTGGCGTCCGTTACTCGCCAGCTCCACCCTGTAGCCTTCCAACTCCAGGAACTTCGCGAGCATCTCTCGCGTGTCCACGTCGTCCTCGATAATGAATACCGTCGAACTCATCAACTATCCTTTCGGCGGATCGTGGCGGAAGCTACAGCCTGGGCGAGAGTTTCAGGGAGGCACGGCTTCAGGAGCACCCGGTCGGAACCGGCTTGCAGGGCGCGTCCCTCGTGTTCCGCCCCCGAGTATCCGCTGAGGGCAATCACCGGCACATGGCGGAGCCGGTCATCCCGCCGGATGCGTTCGATCAGTTCGAAGCCGTCCATCCGCGGGAGCGCCAGGTCGGTGACGATGACGTCGGGGCACGTGTGCTCCATCAACTCGAGCGCTGCGACGCCGTCGCCGGCCTCAACCACGTCGAATTCGAGCCGGAGGTACTCGGCGTACATTGCGCGCGAGTCGACATGGTCCTCGACGAGCAGGACGGTCCGTGGGGCGCCCGCCCCGCCTGCAGCGTCAACAGTGCTCAAGAACGAGCCGCCCCGTCGATGAAGGTGCGGAGGGTGGATTCGAGATCTTCAGGTGAGCAGGGTTTCTCGAGGACGACATCGCAGCCGGCACGTTGTGCCCGGCCTGGGTCAGCCGCAAAGGCGGCATACCCGGTGACCGCCACCACCGGCACACGACTGGTACGCGGATCTTGTTTGAGTCTGCGGGTCAATTCGAAACCGTCGATACCAGGAATGTTCAGATCCGTTACCACTATATCGGGGACGAGTTCAAATGCCCGCTCCAGTGCCTGGAGCCCATTGTGGGCCTGTTCGACATGGAATCCCGCCTGAGTCAACCACCGGGCGTACATCTGCCGGCCGGCGCGGTCATCTTCGACGAGCAGGACGCTTGATCCAAACCCCAGAGGCAACTCGGGGTCAGTATACCGATAAGGATGTGTTAACGGAAGAGATCAACCCCGGGGCAAGGAGGGGACGGCCCCCTGCCCGCTCCGGGATTCTGGTGCAGTCGTTACGCGGTCGGGATGTTCAGGACCTGCCCCGGCTTGATCTTGTCCGGGTCAGTGAGCTGATCCTTATTGGCGTTGAAGATCTTCATGTAGGCGTTTGCGTCACCAAGATGGTCCTTGGCGATCTTGCTGAGCGTGTCGCCTGACTGGACCGTGTAGGTCTTTCCAGCCTGACCGCCGGCCGACGGGGCACCGCCACCAGTTACCTTGATGTCGGCAACAATGTCATCCTTCCAGGTTGGAATCGTCTTGATGGCGTTCCAGAGCTCGTTCTTCTGGTCCTCTGTCTGCACCGAGCCGACAAAGTGCAGCTTGCCGTCGCGCTCTTCCGCATTGCCGTTGAACTTCCCTTTGGCAGTCGAAATAGCGTAGGCGTACGTGTCTCTCAATCCCATCTAATCACCTCGGACGCCATCCCACTGCAATGGATGTTCCCTTCACTGAGGAACTGCGACAACAGCGATGCGCTCCCCTTTAGGGGAAACCGCCAAACGCGTGACGTTACGGAGCCCGAGCCCGCCGAGGTCCGTAATCCGATCCCAGTTGGAGGCGCCGCTGCGCCAAGCGTGCAGCCAGCCGTCGTGAGCCATCAGCAGTGTTCCATCCGGCAGCCACGCGAGATGCGCCTGGGTGGCGCCCGGCACCACGGTAGTCAGCCGCTTCGTAACCGGCGTGCCATTCTCCAACGTCACCTGGGTGACAGTGAGTGTCCGTTCTGCTCCGGTTCCGTCCTGCTGAACGAAGCTGGCCCCGCCGCCGGGCATCCGCACGATCGACTGGCCGATGTTAGTCGCGAGGATCTCCCCCTGCCCTGCCCCTGTCCTGGCGATCTGGAGTGTGGCCGGCTGGCCAAGAACGAACAGAGCCAGTGTCTTCTTGTCGAGCCACGCGTGATACCCGACCGGCTTGACGTCGGCGAGCACCAGGGCGGGGTTCTTCCCATCGGCGGAAAACCGCCACAGCCGCTGGGTTCCATCCCCTTCGACCCTGATCACCGATATCCCGCCGTCCGGGGTCACAGTGGGCGAGTACTCACATTCCGGCGTGTCGGTCACCTGTGTGACCGCCCGGGTGGCCAGATCGTAGCGATAGATATCGGTCTGTGGCGAGCCGCAGGCGCTCATGACGGCGCCCCGTGCAGACGTGAACAGCAGCGCGGCGCCGTCAGGTGTGAAGAATGGCTGATTGTCGTAACCGGGACTGTTCGAAATATTCTCCGGCCTCGCCATCGCCACTCGTCCATCCTGCATGGACAGGCCTGCGAGGTAGACCTCGGTCGGCGGCGGCGCCTGTGGCATCGAGAACAGCGCCAGTGCAGGAACAACAGCGATCCATTTTATCATCGGTCGGGACTATACCGCCGTCCCGACGAAGTTGCTACCGCCGCCGCGAGGGCCTAAGCTTCGCGGATGCAGAACATCGCTTCTCTCCTGGTCATCGCTCTGATCACACCTTTCGCCGCACACGCCCTCGGACAGAGCGCCGAGAAGACACTCGTGCTGACGATCACCGCCGAGCAGTTGAAAGGCGGAGTGGTGTCAGAGATTACGTGGGACGGAGGTGCGCTGGTCATGCAGGGCGCCTTCGCCACACCGTCCGGTGCGTTGAGCGCAAAGTATTTCGTGCAGCCGGCGCGCGACGTGGCGATGGAGGAGCGCCAGGGTCACACCGAGCGATCGGCGCGGTACTGGGACGTCAAGTCACGGCAGCTCAGCCCCACCGGTATCGGGCGGATCACCGTCAGCAAGGACGAGAAGCTGCCGATGTATGGCATCTCGAGCCAGGAGCAGCGGATGAGTGACGCCACCGATATGGGCGGGACCCAGGTGCTCCACACCACCAGGCTCGGAAACCTCCTCCTCCACGAGCGAGCCGGCCGCATCCCACCATATGACGGCGAGCTCTGGGGCTGGTCGTCCGCCGAGATCAACCGGATCGCCTACATCGACAAGAAGGGCGATCTCTGGATCGCGACCGCCGATGGCCGAAGCCCCCAGCGCGTCTCGAGCGGCGACTTCATGCTCCCGGCCTGGTCGGAGGATGGAACGCAGATCGCGGTCGCGGAGCGCAAGAGCAACGGCAAGAAGTGGGAGATTTCGGTCGTCACTCTTCCCCCCTCGCTCCGGGCTCGCTAGCGCAACCTATAATCCCGTCATGATCAAGCGTTCGCTCTTCCCTATCGGCGTACTCGCGGCGCTGGCGGCGTTTGGCAGTCGCGCCGCCGCACAGGATGATGTGCTTCAGCAGATCCGCAGCGAGGCGCAGCAGAAGTCGCAGGTGATGAAGTTTTTCGACCAGCTCGTGACTGTGATTGGTCCAAGGCTGACGGGCAGCCCCGAGTACAAAGCTGCGGCGGACTGGTCACGCGACACACTGGCGTCGTTCGGCATGACGGACTCGAGGCTCGAGCCGTTCGAGTTCGGTCGAGGATGGACCCTCGACAAGCTGGTGATCGAGATGGTTGAACCGCGCTACATGCCGCTGCACGGCTACGCCGAAGCCTGGTCCGCATCGACCAAGGGAGAACTGCTCGCGGCGCCGGTCTTCGTCGGAGATGCCTCCGTTGCGGAGGTCACATCAATGAAGACGCGTCTGGCCGGCGGCATCATCCTGTCGCAGCCGATGGTCCAGACATTCGTCCGCGAGGATCGCGTGCAGCCAACCACGTCGGACGCGGCGGTCCGCCCGGGGGCACCCGCGATGCCGCGGCAGCCCAACGCGAACCCGGCCGACGCACGGCAGGTCACGCAGCTCATTCGTGAGGCTGGTCCCGGTGTGTTGATCCGCACGAGTGCCGGTGAGCACGGAACGGTGTTCGTCCTCGGCCGTGACCAGGGTGAGAACGCGGTGCCTTCCGTGGTGCTCGCGGCGGAGCACTACAACATGGTGGCGCGGATGCTGGCCGCCGGAATGCCGGTGAAGCTGCGGGTGAACGTGCAGACGCGCTTCCTCACGACCGACACGAAGAGTTACAACGTCCTCGCGGAAATCCCCGGCACCGACCCCAAGCTGAAGGACGAGGTCGTCCTGCTCGGTGCGCACCTCGATTCCTGGCATACCGCGCCGGGTGCCACTGACAACGCCGACGGCACCGCCGCGGCGATCGAATCGATGCGGATCCTCAAGACGATCGGGGTGAAGCCGCGCCGGACGATTCGGGTCGCGCTCTGGGGCGGCGAGGAAGAGGGACTGCTCGGATCGCGCGCGCACGTCCGCGCCCACTACGCCGGCGAGGGGAACGCCGCCGCCCGCGACAAGCTGGCGATCTACTTGAATCTCGATCCCGGCATGGGCCCTATCTACGGTTGGTATCTGGAGAACAGCGCGCCCGCCCGGGCACTCTTCGACAAGTGGATCGAACCCCTGAAGGATCTCGGCGTCCGCCGGAACATGGATCCCGGCATCGGGAACACGGACCACGTCAGCTTTCGGGAAGCCGGAATGCCAGGCTTCAACGCCGTGCAGGACTACGACACCTACGACGTTCGAACTCACCACACGAACGTCGACACCTACGAGCGCGTTCGCGAGGAGGATCTGAAGCAGAACGCCGTCGTGCTGGCGTGGGTTGTCTACAACGCGGCAATGACCGACCAACGAGTCCCGCCTCCAGCAGCGGTAGCACGCTGATGCGCTGGCGCGTTCTTGTTTCGACGATCTGCCTGGCGGCGTCGGCGTCGTGCGCAACGATGCCGGGCCCTCCGCCGGACATTCGGGTCCTTGTCTTCAACATGCACGCGGGCAAAGACGCCGCCGGCACACCCAACCTCGAGGGTGTTGTTGATGTCGTGCGCTCGACCGACGCCGACATAGTGCTCCTGCAGGAGGTCGATCGCGGCACCGGCCGCTCCGGCAAAGAGGACCAGCTGCAGCGCCTCGCCGACCTCCTCAACGATGGCGGCAAAAACACCTACTCGACGGCATTTGGCAAATCCCTGGATTTCGATGGTGGTGAATATGGCATCGCCGCGCTCGTCCGAGGCGCGATCGACAACACCCGAACCGAGGCGCTGCCGGTGCAGCCCCCGCAGGAAAGGTCGGGCGGATCGCAGGAGCCGCGGGCCGCATTGATGCTCACGGCGGAGACGCGTCTCGGAGCGATGAACGTTCTCAACACGCATCTGGATTCCTCGACCGACGAGCACTATCGGCTCCAGGAATCTGCGCGCGTCGTCGAACTGACCAGGGCAATGGGTGGTGAGCAGGGCGTCATGGCGGGTGGGGATTTCAACGCCGAACCTGGCAGCCGGACCTACCAGCGGTTGTTGTTCGCCGGACTGCGCGACGCGTGGCGTTCCTGCGGGTCTGGCGATGGCTTCACCTACCCGGCCGACAAGCCGGTCAAGCGCATCGACTATCTGTTTCTGGCGGGGGGCCTGCGCTGCAAATCGGCCCAGGTAATCGACTCGCGCGTTTCGGACCACCGGCCGCTGCTCGTGACGATCACGCGCTAGCGGCCGGTCTGCTGTTCGATGTCGTGCCGGGCAGTGATTCACCGCCTCAGCGCTGTAGATCCTTAACGACCAACGCCTGCGGGCTTGCCGCCGCCCCCCGGTCCGCCGGCACGCGCGCCGCCGCGGTGGCCCTCAGCGGATTCCTGCGCCAGCCGCTCCCGGGC
>JACDDJ010000293.1 GCA_013817065.1 Acidobacteriota bacterium | reverse complement strand
GGCATAGGGTCAGACTCCGGCCCTGTCGGCGATCGCGGTCACGAACCGATCTCGAGGTATTTCGAAAGATGCTCTCGGTAATACTCGATCGTCCGGCGCAGACCATCCCGCAGGTTGACTTCCGGACGCCACCCGGCGGCATTGTGGAACTTCGTGGAATCAGAATAGAAGCTGCCGATGTCGATGGCCTTTTTCTCTGCCGGCCACTCCACATAGCGCACGCTGCCCGATCCGGCGGTCCCGATCAGCAGCTCAACGAGGTCCCGGTGGCTGATCGGCTCCATGCCGCCGACGTTGAACACGTCACCATTCACCGCATCGGTGGCGCCCGCCCTCAGAAACGCGTCCACGACATCGTCCACGAAGACGAAGTCGCGAAGCTGTGAGCCGTCGCCGTAGATCTGGATCTCCTTGCCCTCCACGGCGAGTCGGATGAACCAACCGATGAAGCCCTGACGGTTATGTCTGATCAACTGCCTCGGCCCGTAGACGTTCGTCAAACGCAGCGAGCAGGCGCGGACGCCGAAGACGTTGTCGTAGACCAGGTGGTAGTACTCGCCGGCGGCCTTATTGATCCCATTGATATCGGTGGGACGGACGAGATGTGTTTCGTCAACCGGCAGGGTCGCCGGTTTGCCATAGACCTGCCGGGTGCCGGCGTAGACCACCTTGGTTTCCGGGTTATGTCGCCGGCACGCCTCGAGCAGGGTGAGCTGGGCGCGGCAATTGATGTCGAGATCGGTTGCCGGATCCCGCATGCTGTCGATGTGGCTCACCTGGCCGGCGAGATTGAAGATGACCTCGCGGTCTCGCACCAGGTAGTCCATGGTGCTCTGCTGCCGGACGTCGGCGACGTTGACCCGCAACCGCGATTCGAAGCCGGCAAGGTTGAACAGGTTGCCGCCGTAATCGGGGATCAAGGAGTCGACGAGCAGGACGTCGGCGTCGAGCGTCGCGAGCGCCCGCGCAAGATTGCTTCCGATAAAACCGAGACCGCCGGTGACGAGCACGCGGCGTCCGCGGTAGAACTCCTGGTGGTTGGGGATCAATTAATCGCCAATTGTTAGCGACGGACGGATGAGAAGGCAAGAGCGCGGCGGTAAGCCTCTTCGAACTCGAGGGCCGTCTGCGCCCAGCCGAACCTTCGTTCGACCAGTTCCCGGGCGGCGAGGCCCATACGATCTCGCGCACCGGGATCCGATCCGAGCCGCCGCAGAGCAGATACCAGCGCCTTCACATCCCGCTCGGCGACGACCGCAGCCGTCACATTGTCCTCGACCACCGCGCCGATGCCGCCGGCGGCGGTCGTGACCAGCGCGGTGCCGCTCGCGAGCGCCTCCATGACGACATTTGGCAGGCCGTCGACGTTGCCTGAGTCATCGCGAACTGAGGGCGTCACGATGACGTTCGCCGCGGCGAACAGCGCCGCCACGTCGTCCTGCGTGCGATTGCCGAGGAACCTGACGCGCTCGATCACCAGACGGTCACGGGCGCGCTGCTCGAGCTCTTGGCGCAGCGACCCTTCGCCAGCGATTGCGAGGAGCGCCTCCGGCACGGCTGCGAGCGCGTCGATCAGGTACTCGAAGCCTTTCTTGCGAACCAGCCGTCCGGCGGCGGCGATCAGCAGGGTCTGTTCTGTTGCGCCGAGCTGCTCGCGATGTGCGAGCCGGGCCTGCGGCGCCGGCCTGAACCGGTCCGTATCCACCCCGTAGGGCACGACGCCGATGCGCGCCGCATCCGCGCCAAGACCAATCGCACGTTCGGCCAGGTCCGCGCTGCAGGCCGTGACGAATCCCGCCCGGTGGAATGCCGTTCGCGCGGCGACCCGCGCTGGCGCGAGACGCTCCGCCACATACACGTCCGAGCCATGAAGGCTGATCACGAGCGGAAGCGCCGGCGCGGCCATTGCGGCGGTGATTCCCCCGGGCACGACCCAGTGTCCGTGCATGACCGACGCCTTGTGGCGGCGGGCCACCCGGCGGGCGGTCCACCACCCCGCGGTCAGCGCCAGCGGGGCAGCCGCGTATGCCGCGCCGCGCAGCTTCACGTCGGCATGCATCGCGGCGGCATACCCGAAGACGTTCAACGAACGCAAGGGCGCGTATTTATAGAAATGAAAGTGGACGCCCCGCTCGACGGCCGGCCGCTCGATCGCCGGATGCCACGGCGCCACGACGTGCACTTCGTGACCGCGCGCCGCGACCGAGGTCGCGATAGGTTCCATGAAGGTGCCGACGCTGTCCCCGGGAAATCGCGGGTACGACGAGGTCACCATCACGACGACGAATGACACCTCAGGCCCGCCGCCGGAGCCGGAGCCGCCAGGGGGTTGCCAGGGATTCAAGGAGGACGGCGCGTGACACCTTCGACTGGCCCTGCCGACGCTCGACGAAAATGATCGGCACTTCGCCGATCCGGCTGCCGTTCTCGGCGGCCCGGTACAGCATTTCCACCAGGAACGCATACCCCGCAGAGGCGACGCGGTCGAGCGGAATGCGCGCCAGCGCATCCCGGCGCCAGCACCGGAAGCCGCTGGTGCAATCAGTCGGTGTGAGACCCGTCACGAGTCGGATGTAGCGGTTTGCGAAGGTGCTGAGAAAGATGCGGCGGAGTGGCCAGTTCACGACACTGACGCCATTCAGGTAGCGTGACCCGATCACTACGTCGTGGTCGACCGCGCCGGCCGCGAGCGCAGGCAAGTACTCAGGATTGTGCGAGAGGTCGGCGTCCATCTGAAAGATCAGCGCCGCCTCCGTTTTCAGCGCGTGGCGCAGCCCGTCCACATACGAGCGGCCGAGGCCCCGCGGACCTGTCCGGTGCATCACTTCGATCCGTCCTGGGTGCTCGGCCGCCAGGCGGTCAGCCACCGCCCCGGTTCCATCCGGTGACCCGTCGTCCACGACCAGGATGCGGAACCCGTCGTGCGCGAGCACGCCGCGCACCAGCAGCGGCAGATTGTCGCGCTCGTTGTAGGTCGGGCACACGACGAGTGCAGTCACCGTGGACGGCGACCCCATGACGCCAGCACGCCCGATGCACAGACGATCACCGTCGGGTCGAGCACGGGAATGCGGAATCGTTCCTGAGGGAAGAAGATGAGTGATGTCATCACGACAGACAACGCCAGGAGCAGCAGCGGTGTCGCCGTGCTTCGCCGCAGGAGCCTGCCAAGTCCAACGACGGCGACCGGCGCCAGCAGCAGGTACGGTATCACCGACGCCAGCAGATACCTGGTGGAGTGTAGCGTATACGACGGCCCGAACGGGACGACGGTGTAGAACGCTTTCTTTGCGAGCAGTCCGATCCACCAGCCTGGATGTTGAAGGATGTGGCTCACCGCGTCCCGGTAGTAGATGGGCTCCATCTCTTCAGCGGTCAGTCCCGGGTGTGCCGCGCGGAATGCGATCTCGGCGCGCTTGAGGTCGGGGTTTGCTGCGAGGTCCCCCTCGCCGCGCGCAAGCGGGTGGTTGCCGGTCCAGAACGTCACACCGCCCTCCGATGCAACCAGTACGAGACGTCCATAGGTCCGTGCATTTCGCAGCGTCCATGGCGCCACGACGACCGTCGCCGCCACACAGAACGCCAGCGCGAGTGACCACTGCCGCCGGCGAACGAACCAGAGAGCAACAAGCGGGAGGAAGAAGAGCATGCCGGGCCGGATGAGAACAGCACTTCCGGCCAGCAGCCCCGCCGCAATCATCAGTGCGCCGCCGCTACGGGTGGCTTGCTGCTCGCGGGCGCGCTCGCAGGCGGCCGCGAGCAGCAGCACGGACCCGAACGCGATCGGCATATACAGCGATTCGCTGAAGACGTACGCGGAAATCCACACGAGTGGCGGATAGGCGGCGGCGAGAAAGGCCGCGACAGCACCGGCCGCCGGGCTCCACGCGCGCGCCGCAAGTATCCCGATCATCACCACGACGAGTGCGCCGAGGACGGCCTGCACGCCCTTGATCCGGGCAGGAGCACTCGAAGCCGCAGGGTCGGGTGCCAGCAGAGAAAGGAAGGCGGGGTAGCCCGGCGCGCGTCCGAACTGCTGCCCGGTTCCGACCTCGTGGTGCTCGGGATACGTCAGCCCGCGGCCCTCCGAGAGACTGTGCGCGAGCGCGAGGTACTCGCGCTCATCGTGAGTCAGTGGCTTGCCGGTCCAATAGAAGAAGCTGAAGGCCAGGCGCAGAATCAACCCGAGCACCGCTGCTGCGAGGATGAGCCGGCGGCTGCGGGCGCGATCCATCCTCGTTACTGGCGGCCTTCGAAGCGGAGCGCGGAGATCTGCTCGGACACCAGGCCGACGAGGAATACGATGACTGCCAGCGTGATCAACAGGACTGACGTGTTGGTCACGTGCATCTCGTGATAGATCGTCCAGCCCGCGTAGGCGACGCCGAGAACGAAAGGCACGATGCTCACGGGGAGAAATACCTTGAGCGGACTGAAGAGCGTCACGATCCGAAGGATGATCATCACGAACTTCGTACCGTCCCGCGCCAGCCGGATCTTCGACTCCCCGGCGCGCTGACGAGCCTCAACCGGTTCGAATGCGACGTTATACCCGGCCTTTATGAACGCCAGCGTCGTCGTGGTCGGGGTCGAGAACCCGTTCGGCAGCAGGTGAAGGAACTCGCGCAGATGGTCCCGGCGAGCTGCTCGGAATCCACTCGTGAGATCGGGGATCTCCCGATCGGTCAGGTAGCTGGCGAGAGAATTCAGCGCGGAATTGCCAAACCGCCGGGCGTGAGTGGCCTGCGTGCCGGTGCTTCGTGCCCCGATGACGAGATCGTACTCCCCAAGCCTCGACACCAGGCGCTGCGCATCGTCGGGCTGATGCTGCCCATCACCGTCCACGATCAGGATGTACTCGCCGGTCGCCGTCCTGATGCCGGTCTTCACGGCGGCGCCATTGCCCTTGTTGTAGGGGTGCCGCACCACGGTCGCTCCGGCTGCGGCGGCTTGCGTCGCCGTGTCGTCGCTCGAACCGTCGTCCACGACGATGATCTCGTGCCACGTCGAGGCGGTGCGCAGCGCGGTAACGAGTCCGGCGATGGCGTGCGCCTCGTTGAATGCGGGAACGATGATGGAGACCGAGGAGGGTGCGGCCACTAATCCTCGTCCCGGCGGTCGGAGAGTTCGATCCTGCGGACGCGGTACAGGAGGTCCTCGAGGAGCTTGCGGTTGGCCGAGATGACGTCGGCCAGCAATCCCATCAGCAATACCTGGAAGCCGATGATCATGAAGACGGCCGAAAAGATCAACGACTGCACCATGCGGCCGCCAAACGTGACGTCGGTGAAGTACTCGTAGAGAAAGCGAAGCGCCAGCAGCACGCCGGCGCCGAAGAGCGTCAGGCCGATGTATGAGAACACCTTCAGCGGTTCGTACATCGCGTAGATGCGGACGATTGTCGCCGACGAGCGTTTGATGTATCCAAAGATGCTGTCGAATAGTCGCGACTTGCGCGTACGCGGATTGGTCGTCACCGGCACGTGGGCGATTGCCATCCGTCTCTTGCCGGCCTGGATGATCGACTCGAGCGTGTAGGAGAACTCGGAGACGATCGTCATGCGCAGCGCTGCTTCCCGGGTGTAGGCGCGGAAGCCGCTCGTCGTGTCCGGCACCGAGGTGTTCGAGACTTGCCGGACGACCCAGCTTCCAAGGGCCTGCAGCTGTCGCTTGCGCCACGACATGTGGCGCAGCTCCGCGATGTTTCGGTCCCCGATGGTGAGATCTGCGCTGCCACTCAGAAGCGGGGCCACCAGCTTCCCGATGTCGCTGCCGGCGTATTGATTGTCGGCGTCGGTGTTGACGATGAAATCGGCGTGCTGTTTGAGAGAGGCGTCGATGCCGGCCATGAACGCCGCGGCGAGCCCCTTGTTCCGCGTCAACCGAACGATGTGGTGGACACCGTGCGCGCGTGCGACATCGGCGGTGCCGTCTTTCGAGCCGTCGTCGATGACGAGCACCTCGATCACGTCGATGCCAGGCACCGACGTCGGCAGGTCCGCCAGCGTCGCGGGCAGTGTCTCTGCCTCGTTGAGGCACGGAATCTGAATGATCAGCTTCTTCACAGGGTGCGGCGCGTCGATTATGGCAATTTCCGGCGATTTGGCAATCAGCCGACCAGCTGTTCGATCACGCCATCCCAGGTGATCGCAGCCGCAACCTCGTGTCCGGCATCACCAAGGCGCGCGGTCGCAGCGCGGTCGGATGCGGCGGCGGTGATGGCGTCCGCCAGGGC
>JACDDJ010000292.1:3572-6239 GCA_013817065.1 Acidobacteriota bacterium | reverse complement strand
TGGTCACGACGACCTGGGGTGAGTGGAGGCGTGACCATCCATCGACCACGGTGCTGTCGCTCGAGACGGGTTACGAGCGCGATTATGCGGAGGGGGCGGCGTATCGCGACTACTTCGCGACCGATCAGCTGATGTTCGAGGTGCCGACGAGCGACACGCGGCTGAAGAACAAGGCGGAAGTGCTGGTGCTGCGCGCCGAGATCCTCGGGAAGGGTGCCAGGCCTGTCGCCATCGCGGTGGAGCGGCTGCGCCGCGAACCGGTCTACGCCTTCGAAGCCGCCGGGCGGCGGTTCGTCGTCGTCACCTCGCCGGGCGGCGCGAACGTGGTGTACGAGCGCGGCGCCCACTCGTTCGCGCCACAACGCGCGGACGGTGGGATTGGCGACACGGACGGCCGACGCTGGCGCACGCTGCCCGACGCGCTGGTGAGCGAGACTGGCGAGCGCCTGGCGCGCGTCCCCGCCCATCGTGCGTTCTGGTTTGGATGGATCGCGCAGCATCCGGAGACGGTGCTGTTCAAGTAGGTCGATGCACCGCGCGCCCAGCCGACCGATGTTCCCCGGTCGCGACGTGGATCGCATCCAGCGCGCGCACGTCCCGAACGGCGCGCAGGGACGCCAGGATGCGGCGGTGGGCGCCGGCGTCCGCGAGGCATGGCCGATGCATGCAGCTCCACCTGATAACCCTCGGGCCAGCACCACGGAGACCTCATGTCGTTGCAGTACCTCAAGGAAGCCGCCGCGGCGGGCGACCGGGAAAAGCTGGTTCGATACGTTCGCCTGCATTTCGGCGACGGCAACGAGGAAGCCGGGCGGAAGGAAATCGACAAGGCATGGGCCGAAGCGCTCAAGCCCCTGCTCGAGGTGCCCCCAACCGACCGGGAATTCATCCTCGAGACGCTGCGCACCAGGGACAGCGCGACGCTCGCGCACCTGTTCTTTCACCTGCACTTCCACTTTGTCCAGCAATCCGGAGAATGGATTCATGACGGAAGGCTCTAGCGGATCACGCCAGCTCCGACCGGGGCTCTGGGCAACCGTGAACGAGCGCTATCCGGGCTCGATGATTCACAAGGCCCACGGGGTGCCGCTGGCGCCGCTGCGCAAGCCGCTGAACGAGTGCCGCGTCACGTTCATCAGCACGTCGGGCGTACAACCGAAAGGGACGCTGCCGTTCGACACGGTCCATCCCGTCGGCGACTACAGCTTCAGGCGTGTTCCCTCGTCCGCACGTGCGGATGAGCTCGATATCCATCAGCTCAAGTATCCGACGGCGGGTGCTGAGCGCGACCTCAACGTGATCTTTCCGATCGAGCGGCTGCAGGAACTCGCTGCCGAAGGCACCATTGGCGGCTTGACCGCCGACTTCTTCACGTTCATCGGCTACAACATGGACCCGGAGCGGCTGGAGCGGACGCTTGCGGAAGACATCGCGGCGGCAGTGTCGGACTCGGGCGCCGACATCGCACTCGCCGCGCCTGCCTGACCGATCTGCCATCAGAGCATCGCGCTCGTGCAGCGCGCCGTCGAACGCAGAGGTATTCCGACCGTCTCACCCTCGGTGGCCAGAGACGTGACCGAGCACGCCAGGCCCCCGCGCGCGGTCTTCCTGCCCTTTATGATGGGCCATCACTTCGGCGTCCCGTTTCACCGCGAGCTCCAGCGCCGGATCATTCTCGAGTGCCTCGGCTTCGTTGCGGAGGCAAGGGAGAGCGGCGAGATCCGCGACCTTCCGATCACGTGGGCCGAGGCACGGAAGGAAGGCGTGGCGATGGAGCGGTCGTTGCGTTCCCCCGTCCCTCGAGCGCCTGAGGGCTAGTGATTTGCCTTCATGCTGGTCCCGAGAGCAGCAACAGTCCCGCTGTTCACACTAGCCCATGCAAGGAGGAATGCAATGACCCAGCGAAAACGAGGACCCGCCGACCTGCCGACGGGCGAGCGAGTGGCCACCCTGGCCGCCGCAACTGCAGACGCGATGAAGCACAAGGCGCGCGGTGAGCACGAAACGCAACACGGTGCCGCGCTTTCCGTCTCCCGTGAGGAGGCTGAACGAATCGTCGAGCACTGGCCCGATGCTCCGAAGAAGGGGGCGCGTCAGATGCTCGAGCAGTACGGTGCACCGAACGAAGCAACACCGACCAAGCTGTTCTGGTACAACCGCCATCCGTGGAAGCGGATTCTCGTGACGAGCGACGTGCTGCTCCACGATTTCCCCGCACCGCACTCGGATTACCTGACGATGTGGGTGGACTACAAGGTTCCGGTCGAAATGGTCAACGCGATCACCCGCTATGACGGCAGTTGCCTCATCGATCGCACGGCCGGCGAGGCCGCGGTTCGATGCGACTCCGAAGCGGCGAACATGATCACGCTGAACCTCATGCACGAGATCGTGATCGGAAAGCCTACCGTCGATGACCTCGATACGTTGTCAGGCCCCAGCGACGCGCCAGCCAGCCGATGGCGGCCGCGTCGAACGACGCCCCGGCACCCGTGGTGAATCCCTCTGCGTTGAGCTGTCGGCGACGTGTGCATGGGTATTCGTTTCGAGGAGGTCCCGGGCACGTGCGAGCGTCGAAGTGACACCAGCCCCGGAGCGTTTGCGCCTGCGAGCGCGTCACCGGGGGTGTCCCATACAGCCCCCGTCGGCGTACAATTCCACAACTTA
>JACDDJ010000292.1:0-3562 GCA_013817065.1 Acidobacteriota bacterium | reverse complement strand
ACTTAACGTTAAGGCTGTGGCGGCGATCGAGCGTGCCTCCGGACCACCGCCTCGGTTAAGCGCCCGGGTTCAACGAGACGGATCGACCCCTCCAACCGGCCGGATTGTCTTACTCTCCACGTGTAATGCGCCACCTTGAATCCGTTTCACTGGATCGAGCCTGCACGCAACCGCAAATGACGGTGTGCGCACGACTTGCGCTCCCCTCCGCCATCCGTCTGGCATGGTCCCTGCCTCTGGGACTGCGAGACGAACACTACCAGTGAAATTCAGGAGCGAATCGCGATGAACACCTTAGTCAACGGGAACGTGCTGCGTCGGTCGTGGCGTATCTGTGCAATGGGCGGTCTGGCCGTCTTGATGGCGACCGGCGCCTTCGCGCAGGGCATGCAGACGGGCGAACTCACCGGCACCATAAAGGACTCCGGCGGTTTAGACTAGTGCTGCCAGGCACTACGGTGACTGCCACCTCGCCGGCCCTGCAGGGAGAGCGGACGACGGTCACCGATCAGAACGGCGTCTTTGTGCTGCGCGGGCTTCCGCCCGGGCTGTAGGCGGTGCTGATTGAACTCCCGGGTCTCGCGCCAATGCGTCGGGAAACCCAGGTGGACCTGGGCCGCTCGACGCGCGTCGACGCAACCCTCGGTGTCGCCGGGGTCGCCGAGACGGTGACGGTCACGGCCGAGACGCCGTCGATCGTGACGAGCACGACCGGCGGCGCCAACTATACCGAAGCGGAGATCGACAAGCTGGCGACGCCGCGCACGCTGTCGGGCATCGCCCAGCTGGCCCCGGGCCTCACGTCGAATACGCCGAATGCCGGGCAGGTCACCATTTCGGGCGCGTTCGCGTACGACAACGTGTTCCTGATCGACGGCGTCGACGCGAACGACAATCTGTTCGGCACCTCCAACAACCTCTTTATCGAAGCAGCGATCGCAGAGGTCCAGGTGCTCACGTCCGGTGTCTCCGCCGAGTACGGGCGGTTCTCGGGCGGCGTCGTCAACGCCATCACAAAGAGCGGCAGCAACCAGTTCGAGGGCACCTTCCGGGTCAACCTGACGAACCCGTCCTGGACAGACGAGACGCCATTCGAGCGGGAACGGGACCAGGACCGCCCGGACGAATTGTCGCAGGTGTACGAAGCGACCTTTGGCGGACCGATCCTGCGCGACCGCCTCTGGTTCTTCTCGGCCGGGCGCTTTGAGGAATCGACCGATGCGGATCCGTTCCCGGTCACCGGTATTCCGGTGAGCCGTCTGAACGAGAACACGCGGTACGAAGGCAAGCTGACCGGGACGATTGCAAACGGACACACGCTGCAGGGCGCCTATACCAACAACGCGACCGATCAGACGCGGCCGACGTTCGGGTTCAGCGTCGTCCCTGGCACAATCGTCAGCCGCACACTGCCGAACAATCTGGCGGTGGTGAACTATCGCGGCGTCCTCGGGTCGCGGCTGTTCGCGACGGCGCAGGTCTCGCGTAAAGAGTTCGGGTTCCGTAATTCCGGCGGCACGAGCACGGCGATCACCGACTCCCCGTTCCTCACCCGAGGCTCGGCGCCGGGCATCGTCTTCAGCCACTATAACGCCCCCTACTTCGATTCGACGGACCCCGAAGATCGCAACAACAATCAGGTCGCCGCGAGCCTCTCGTACTTCCTGACGACCGGCCGCCTGGGCAGCCACGACATCAAAGGCGGCTTCGAGAACTACGTCTCGTCGCGGACCGGCGGCAATTCGCAGACGGCCACTGATTTCGTGTTTCAGGCCGACTATCTGACTGCAGGAGGCGAGCCCGTCCTGAATGGACAGCAGTTGATCCCGACGTTCGTGCCGGGGGTGACGCGCGCGCAGAACTGGCTCTCGACGCGCGGAGCGACGATCGACATCCGTACCACCTCGCTCTATCTCCACGACAAGTGGACGGCGAACGAGAACTGGACCTTCGACCTCGGCATGCGGTTACGAGAACGTCGGCAGCGAAGCGACCGGCGACCTGACGACGGTCGATACCTCGACCATCGTCCCGAGGCTCGGGGCCGCGTACGATCCTACAGGGACCGGACGGCTCGTCTTCCAGAGCACGTATGCCCATTACGCCGGCAAGTACAGCGAGGCACAGTTTGCGGAGAACACGAGCGTCGGTAATCCGACCCTGATCCTCTACCAATATAACGGTCCGGCCGGCCAGGGCGTGGACTTCGCTCCTGGTTTCGACCTTTCCAACTACCGCGTCATCGGCGGCAACTTTCCGACAGCCAACGTGTTCGTCGACGACAGCCTGTCGTCGCCGACCACCCGCGAGTTCACCGCCGGCGTAGGCAGCCAGATTACGCGGCGCGCGTACGCCAAGGCGCTCTACACCTGGCGCAGCGTCTACAACTTCGTCGAGGACTTCACGACCATCCCTGATGGCCAGACCACCGTCACGTTCGAAGGACGGAACTTCGGCACGTTCGATAACGTGGTGCTCCGCAACAGCGACGATCCCATCCGTGATTACCAGGCGCTGCAGCTGCAGGGACGCTATCAGCTGTTCTCGAGCTTGTTCGTCAACGGCCACTGGACCGTGCAGCTCGAAAACGACGGCAACTTCGAGGGGGAAGGGACGAATACGCCGGGGATTTCCTCGGCCATCGGCGATTATCCTGAGATCCTCATTGAGGAACGCAATTTTCCGAGCGGGCGCCTCGACGACTTCCAGCGTCACAAAGTACGCCTCTGGACGGTGTACTCGCTCGGCCTGGGCCGCTTCGGCAACGTCGATCTGTCGGGCGTCTACCGCTACGACTCGCCGACCCCCTTCAGCTTCACCGCCGGCGCGGTGCCGCTGAGCGCTGCGCAGCGCGAACGCAATCCGGGCTACGCCCGGCTCCCGGGCAGCGGCTCGCAAACGCTGTTCTTTGGCGAACGCGGCGCGGGCGAGTTCGAAGGCTCCCAGCAGCTGGACTTCGCCCTCAACTACGAGATCCCGGTCTTCAGGGAGCTGCGGCCGTGGGTGAAGCTGGTACTGTCCAACGCATTCAACGATCAGCCGTTGACCAGGTTCAATACGAGCGTGACCGCCGATAGGACAGGACCGGTGGATGCCGACGGGCTGGCGACCCAGTTCGTACGCGGACCGCAGTTCGGTAAGGCGACGAGCGCCAACAGCTACCCGACAGCGCGCACGTTTCAGATGGCATTCGGCGTGCGGTTCTAGGGGGTTAGGGTTAAGGGGTTAGGGTTAAGGGGTTAGGGTTTAGGGTGGCCGAGCAACCGGCGCAGCCAACTCGAAAACCCTAGCTCTAACACCTTTAGGCCCCTAAGCCCGCTTCGGTCTATGAACGTGCGTGCGGCACGGTGATCCCGGTACGAGAGCGGTGCCGGCGGCCGGCGCTTCACGTTCGGGACGAGCGGCCTCTTGTACGCTCGAGACAAGCTGATTATTTTCGACGAGGAGACGCAAGTCTCTGGTCGGCGCTCGACGGTGTGCCGGTCGTGGGACCTCTCGCTGGCAGCGGCACGCGGCTACCCTTCCACGCCGTGGTCACGACCACCTGGGGTGAGTGGAGGCG
>JACDDJ010000291.1 GCA_013817065.1 Acidobacteriota bacterium | reverse complement strand
CCGCAATCACGCCGGAGGGGGAGTCCTACAGGCTGACCGTGGCGTTCCCAGCGACGTTCGGTTCCCTCATCGTCGGCAAGGGATCGATCGCAGTGGACGGTATCAGCTTGACCGTGGCGAGCGTCGAAAACGACCGGTTCGATATCCAGGTGATTCCATTTACCTGGACTCATACGAACCTGTCACAGTTGAAGAACAGCGACCCGGTGAATCTCGAATTTGACATTCTCGGAAAGTACGTCGCGCGCGCACTCGAAGCGCGGCGCTGACTCATGGACACGCGAAACAGGCACGGACGATGAAGCCCAAGAGCAGTAAAGCGGCCCGGTCTCCTTTTGCAACGATCGATCAAGCGATCGAGGCAATCCGCGACGGCAAGATGATCATCGTCGTCGACGACGAGGACCGGGAGAACGAGGGGGACCTGACTATCGCGGCAGAGAAGGTCACACCTGAAGTCATCAACTTCATGGCGACGCACGGCCGCGGCCTGATCTGCATGCCGATAACCGAGGAGCGTCTCGACGAACTCGATCTGCCGCTCATGGTCGAGAAGAACACGACGACCTTCGATACGGCGTTCTGTGTCTCGATCGAGGCCAAGGGCGTCACTTCCACCGGCATCTCCGCCGCCGATCGCGCCGCCACGGTGCTGGCGGCAATCGATTCAAAAACACGTCCTGCTGATCTGGCGCGCCCTGGGCATATGTTCCCCTTGCGCGCACGGACCGGCGGCGTCCTCGTTCGGGCCGGGCAGACGGAAGCCGCGGTGGACCTGGCGCGGATCGCCGGACTCTACCCGGCGGGTGTGATCTGCGAAATCATGAACTCGGATGGCACGATGTCGCGGGTGCCGGACCTGACCCGCTTTGCCAGGAAGCACAAGTTGCTCATGATCACGGTCGCCGACCTGATTCAATACCGGATGCGGAACGAGGGCCTGGTCCGCCGGGTAGCGTCGGCGGCGCTGCCGACCCAGCACGGTGACTTCCGCGTGATTGCTTACGAGAGTGTCATCGATGGCGAAACGCACGTCGCACTCGTGAAGGGCGACATTGGGCAGGGAACCGACGTCATGGTCCGCGTTCACTCTCGCTGCCTCACCGGCGACGTGTTCCACTCCTCTCGCTGCGACTGCGGACCCCAGTTCGATGCCGCGATGGACAAGATCGCCGACACCGGCAGAGGCGTCCTGCTCTATCTGAACCAGGAGGGGCGGGGCATCGGCCTGGCGAACAAGATCCGCGCCTACGAGTTACAAGACCAGGGTTATGACACGGTCGAGGCGAACGAGCGGCTGGGGTTCAAGGCCGACCAGCGCGACTACGGAATCGGAGCGCAGATTCTCCGGGATCTTGGAGTGAACACCATGCGCCTCCTGTCCAACAACCCCAGGAAGCTCGTCGGTCTCGAGGGCTACGGGTTGTCGGTAAGCGAGTGGGTTCCTCTTGAAATCCCGGCATCGGAGCACACGCGGCGCTATTTGACGACCAAGAAAGAGAAGCTCGGCCATAAACTCTCCGGGGTTTAGACCCGGCCGTTGCGCCCTCATTTGTCTGTCGACCTCCTGTCAAGCCATTGAAACCGGTTACCGAGCGCTGAATCATCGCGCCGTTAATCGGGTTACCAGAGTCTTCTTTGTGTTCTTGGTCTCAGATCGAGAAGCGCGAGGGCCTGTGGGAAACCCGCTCTGTGGGTTTTCCAAGGATCTCGTGGGAAACGCGCCCTGGGCGTTTTCCACAGAGCCGACAGCGTCCATAGGCCGGCCGCCGCGGCGATGATTCGCCAGCGCCCAGAGCTGGGCCTGCTGCTGCTCGATGCGCGCCGCCAGCGCAAAGGGATCAAGGGTGGCGTGGAGGCGCACGAGCGCCGCCACCTTAGACGCGTCCGCGGTCGGGCAGGCGCGGACGCGATCGAGCGGCGTCCGCGGCGGCCCATAAACGCGGCGGACCCGGCTGCCGACCCGCGTTTTCGTGACGAGCTTCACCGAGGGCAGCCACAGATTCTGCAGCAACCGCAGATCGGCAGAGAGCGCGTTGAGCGCGGCGAGCGCGGCCGGCGAGTCGTAGCGGTCGTAGCCCACGAGCTTGCGGACGTGGGTCCAGTTCTTCTGCTCGATGTGCGCGTTGTCGTCCTTCTTATAGGGCCGGCCCCGCGTGAACTGAATCCCGCGGGCCTGACAGTACCGATACAAATGGGCGTTGATAAACTCCGACCCATTGTCCGAATCGATGCCCTGCAACGCGAACGGGAAGGCTTCGGCGAGTCCCTCGAGCGCCTGCTGCACCCGCTCCTGGCCTTTGCCCATCACCGCCTGCGTTTCCACCCACGTCGTGTGAATGTCGGTGACATTCAGCGAGTGGGCAAATTCGCCGTCCGCGCTGTTGCCCGAGTGCGACACCAGATCAATTTCCGTGAAGCCGGGGACCTCGACGTCCCAGCGCTCGGTCTTCACCGGGATGTGGTGCTTGAGCAGGGTGCCCGGCTTCGTCCGCCCGTACATCCGCGTCCGCAACGCCCGCTTGTCGGCCTGCAGCCGGCGATCGATCTGCCGCGCACTGATCTGGAGCAGGGCGCGCTCGGTCGCGGGGGACAGCCGGAGGCGGCGCCGCCCCCACGGCACCCACGCCGGCAGCAGCGCCTTGAGCCGCACCGACCACGGATAGCCCGCCGCCGTCCAGATCGCGCGCAAGGCCGCCACCACCTCGGGCCCGTATTCGACCCGCCGGCCGCGTCGACGCCTCGTGCCCACGGGCGCGGCCCGCCGCAACAGCCGGATCACGGCCTTGCGGTGATACCCCGTCACTTCGCACACCTCCGTCAGGAGTCCGCCTTTTGCGTCCCGCCTCGCTCGTTGATACCGATCCCGCATCCGGTCCAAATACTCGCGCGTCGCTTGTGGTCCCACTCGGGAGGCTCCCATGAATCCGTCCTTTCATGGGTAACCCGATTTTGGGCGCGATGATGGATCACTCGGTAACAGTTAGCACGGCTTGATACGGACCTTTGACAGCCCGGCCCTCAGTCGTCTACCATAACCGTTTGCACCTGAAGCTCTTACGGCTGCAGGGCACCCGGAATCGAACCCATGTTTGAATCGCTCAGCGACCGGCTTCAGGGAGTCTTCCGCTCTCTTCGTGGTGAAGCCCGCCTGACGGAGGAAACCGTAGAAGCGGCCCTCCGAGAAATTCGCATGGCTCTGCTCGAAGCAGATGTCAATTTCAAGGTGGTCAAGGCGTTCATCGACCGTGTCCGCGACAAGGCGGTCGACAAGGATGTTCTCAAGAGCCTGACGCCCGCCCAGCAGGTGGTCGCGATCGTTCGCGACGAGATGCTGGCGCTCTTCGGTGACTCGCAAGGCGGGCTGCCGCCGACGCAGCAGCGTCCGCGCGTCGTCCTGATGCTGGGGCTGCAGGGATCGGGCAAGACGACGACCACGGGCAAGCTTGGACGCTGGCTGACGAAGCAGGGCAAGCATCCCCTCCTCGTCTCGACGGACGTCAGGCGTCCGGCGGCGATCGAGCAGTTGAACGTGGTTGCGAAGCAGGCCGGCGTGCGGGTTCATGATCCGGCCGGCGAGCTGGATCCGGTCAAGCGCGCGGCGGGTGCGCTTGCCGAAGCGAAGAACGCCGGTTTCGACGTGGTCATCGTCGACACCGCGGGCCGACTGCATATCGACGACGACCTGATGGTCGAGTTGCAGGCGATCAAGTCGACCATCCAGCCCACGGACATGTTGTTCGTGGCAGACGCGATGACCGGGCAGGACGCGATCAAGAGCGCCGGCGAGTTCAACCGCCGCATCGGCGTGACTGGCGTCGTCCTCACGAAGATGGACGGCGACGCCCGCGGCGGCGCGGCGCTGTCGGTCGTCGGTGTCGTGGGTGTGCCGGTAGCGTTTGTCGGCAGCGGCGAGCGACTGCAGGATCTCGAGCCGTTCCATCCTGACCGCGTTGTATCGCGCGTCCTGGGGATGGGTGACGTGCTGTCGCTGATCGAGAAGGCCGAAGAGGCAGTCTCGGTTGAAGACGCGCAGAAGCTCGAAGAAAAGATCCGCAAGAACGCCTTCACGCTGGAGGATTTCCGGGACCAGCTGAGGACGATCAAGAAGATGGGACCCATCGAGCAGATCCTGGGGATGCTGCCGGGGATGGGCAATCTGAAGGACATGGCGGCGGCGCGCGGCCAGGTCGACGACAAGCAGCTGGGGCGTGTCGAAGCGATCATCAATTCGATGACCGCCAAGGAACGGAACAATCACCAGTTGATCAACGGCCAGCGCCGTAAGCGGATCGCGAAGGGCAGCGGGACGTCGGTCGAGGACGTGAACAGGCTCCTCAAACAGTTCGTGCAGATGCAGAAGATGCTGAAGCAGCTGGGAGGGATGGCCGGCCTGGGCAAGAAGAAGGGCGCCATGGGGATGGCCAAGGGGCTCATGAATCGGTAACAGTGACCGGGAGCGCCAGCGGCCGGAGCGGCCGGAACGGAGCGGCAGCGAGTGCAGGCCGCCAGGCGGGGTGCAGGGGACCCCGCCGATAAATAAAGAGGAATTAGAATGTTAGCAATTCGTTTGAGAAGGACCGGATCCAAGAAGCGCCCGTTCTTCCGCGTCGTCGTTACCGACTCGCAGAACGGCCGCGACAGCAGCTTCGTCGAGGTGCTCGGGTTCTACAATCCGCGCACGACGCCAGAGACGTTGAAACTGGATCGGGAGCGGCTGACCCACTGGGTGAGCAAGGGTGCGGTGCAGTCCGACACCCTCCGCACGCTGGTGGCGCGGATGCCGGAAGCGCCGGCAGTCGAAGCCGCCGCGGCACAGCCCGCATCGTGAGCCGCGCCCGCGATGTCGTCGAGGTCGTCGCGAAGGCGCTGGCCGACAAGCCCGACGCCGTCCGGGTGACCGAGCGGGAAGCCCGGGGCCAGACCTTCGTGGAGCTCGCGATGGCGCCAGGAGATCTCGGCCGCGTCATCGGCCGGCAGGGACGGACCGCTAACGCGGTGCGAACCCTGGTGACGCTCGCGGCGGAACTGGACGGCACGAAAGCGACCGTCGATTTCAGGGATGACGACTGACGATCTGATCCTGGTCGGACGAGTGGCCCGCGCCCATGGCAACAAGGGGCAGGTCATCGTCAATCCGGACACCGACTTCCCCGATGATCGATTCGCGGTCGGGGTCACGGTGCTGGTTGGACCGGCCGCGACACCGCGCCGGATCACGAGCGCCCGGTTTCACCAGGGGCGACCGGTCCTCGGTCTCGAGGGAATCGAGACCATGGATGATGCGGACCGGCTGGCGGAAGCAGAGTTGAAGGTTCCGGCGGCAACGCTGGCACCGTTGCCGGACAAGACCTATTACCGGCACGAACTGGTCGGATGCCAGGTGCAGGATACCGACGGGCGCCTCATCGGCGAGGTCGCGTCGGTCGAAGGCTCGATGGAGATGAGCCGGCTGGTGATCAACGCGCCCCACGGCGAGGTGCTGATTCCGCTGGTGGACGAAATCTGCGTCGAGGTTGCGCCCGCGGAGCGGCGGATTCGCATCAGGGCGCCGGACGGGTTGATCGAGTTGAACGCGAAGTGAAGTTCGACATCGTCACGATCTTCCCGAAGATGGTGGCCGGGCCGCTGGCTGAGGGTGTCGTCAGCCGCGGGATTGCGAACGGCCTGCTCGACGTGAAGGTCCACGACCTGCGAACCTTCACGACCGACAGGCACCGGGTCGTCGACGACATGCCGTTCGGCGGCGGACCCGGGATGGTGATGAAACCGGAGCCGCTGTTCCGGGCAGTCGAGGCGATCATCGCGAAGCGGGGCCGGCCTGGCGCGGTGGTGCTGACATCGCCGGACGGCGAGCGGCTCACGCAGAAGATGGCAGAGCGGCTGCGGGGGCTCGGCCACGTCGCGATCCTCTGCGGACGGTACGAGGGCGTGGACGACAGGGTGCGGACACGCCTCGCGACGGAAGAAATTTCAATCGGCGACTACGTGGTTTCGGGCGGGGAGTTGCCCGCACTCGTGATCGTCGATGCGGTGGCCCGGCTGGTGCCGGGTGTGGTGGGCGACGAGCAGTCAGTGGCACGCGACACGTTTTCGAAAGGCTTGCTGGACTTTCCGCAATATACGCGGCCGGCAGACTTCGAAGGGCACGTCGTTCCGCCGACGTTGCTCTCGGGTAACCACAAGGAGATCGAGCGGTGGCGGCGTCGTGAGGCGCTGGTGCGCACGCTCGAACGGCGCCCGGACCTG
>JACDDJ010000290.1 GCA_013817065.1 Acidobacteriota bacterium | reverse complement strand
ACCACCGCGACTCCAGCCCGGTTCACGCACGCGACGGTGTTCTGCGTGGACGAAGCGCTGCCGGTGACGACGTGGACGTTCACTTCGAGGCGCGAGCCCGTCATCCCGATCGGTGCACCGATGCCGTCCTGTTCATCCACCACGAAATCCTGAGGCAGGACGTGAAGGATCTCGCGTCCGCTCGGCAGGGCGACGCCTTTTGCCGCGTCGATCGCCCGGCGAACATCCTCGCGAGTAATCTCGCGGTTCTTGCCCGCGACCGCGACCACACCTCGGCTGTTGAACGCCTTGACGTGCGCGCCCGAGAGAGCGAGGTGAACCGAGTCGATCTCAACACCAGCGGTCAGCTCGGCCTCATCGATCGCCTTTTTGATCGACTCGACCGCGGCTTCGAGGTTGACGACGACACCTCGCCGTATACCCTTCGATTCGGCGAGGCCGATGCCGATGATGTCCAGCCCACCATCGTCGGTCGTTTCGCCGACGATGGTGGTTATTTTCGACGTGCCGACGTCCAGCCCAACCAGGTACCGTTCCTTGCGCGCCATAGGCTCCCTCTAGTTCCCTGCGGATGGCCGGCTGGCCACCTGCGTGACGGCCGATCCTGTCGGACGGACGTAAATGCGATCGTCGAATCTCAGGTCCACGTAGTCGATATCCGGAACGGTCTGCCGCAGCGTCGGCGCGAGCTCGATGTAGGAATGCACCCGCTCCATGAATTTCTCCTCGCCGAGGTGCAGCAGCGCGGGATCGTTCTCGAGCATCACCACCGCGTTATGTCTATTCGAGACGTCGATTTCAGAGATCAGATCCGCGAGGTCCTTGCGGCCGGCCAGCCCGTCGATGACCCGCGCCGCGAGCTCGATACGCTGCTCGTCGATCGAGGGCTCTCCGGTGGATGGCACTCGTAATGCCCCGGTGATGATCGGCAGGTTGAACTTGGCGTCTGCGTATTGCGGGCCGAACTCATCGATGAGCATGCCACTCCGGTCGACGAGGAACAGCAGCGAGCCGAGCTTGCAGATCCCCACCGGACGACGTTCTGAAACGAACACCTCCACGGTGGACGGCAGGATCCGGCGCATTGCCACGTCGGCGATCCATGGTGACTCCATCAACCGTTCACGGTATTGCGGCAGATCCGCCGTGAGGATGCTGGTGCCGCGGAGGCCGTCGACGAGCGCCTGCACCTCGGCGCTCGAAAGCCGCACGTTGCCAAGCACCGAGATCTTCCGGACCTGGAGCGTCGAGGCGTGGACGACCAGGTCGAGTGCCCGGTAAGTACTGTAGATCCCAAGAACGCCAACCCCGGCGAGCGTCACGACGCGCCACGGGAGCGAGCGTCTGCTGCCTTTCTTCTTCACGGGCTTTACCGCCTTGGCACGGCGGAAATTCTTTTCAGTCGGAACCTTGACGCTCATACTCGAGCCCTCACTGCTCTGGCGCGGATCGCGTCGAGGATCTTGTCGCCGACCGTCCCGATGGAACCGGCCCCGAGCGTAATCACCAGGTCGCCGGACCGTACCAGTTGCGCCACGGCCGCAGGAACATCCGCGAGGCTCTTGATCAAATCCACCGGGGCAGACGATCCCGCACGAATGGAATCGGCCAGGCGCTCAATCGTGATGCCGGGAATCGGCGCTTCTCCGGCCGCGTAGATATCGGTCAGCACAATGGCGTCGGCGCCTTTGAAAGCCGGACCGAAGGCATCGAGCAGTTGCTCGGTCCGGCTGAAACGGTGCGGCTGGAACACTGCGACGACGCGACGACCGATCCCCGCGCGTGCAGCCGCGACCACGGCAGCCACTTCCGTCGGGTGGTGACCGTAGTCGTCGACGACCAGGACGCCTTCGGCTTCACCGCGGATCTGGAAGCGCCGCTCGGCGCCCTGGAACTCTTCGAGACCTGCGGCAATCCTCTGAAACGGAATTCCTGCTTCGACCCCGACCGCAACCGCGCCGAGCGCGTTGAGCACGTTGTGGCGGCCTGGCACCCGGAGACGCAGCGGACCCAGTTGCTCCACCTTCCCGCCCGTTCGCTGCGTGACCATGCAACTCGAGCCGAACCCCGCGAGCGTCATCTCATGGCCGACGATGTCCGCGTCCGCGTCGAGTGCATACGTGATCGTCCGTCTGGTCAGCCTCGGGATCAGCTCGCGAACCGCTCGATCGTCCGCACACGCGATCACGGCGCCATAGAAGGGCACCTTGTTCGCGAAATCAGCGAATGCCTGCTGCAGGTTCTCCCACGTTCCGTAACTTTCCATGTGCTCACGATCGATGTTCGTGATGACGGCGATCGAAGGCGACAGCTTCAAGAATGAGCGGTCACTTTCGTCAGCCTCCACCACCATGTACTTACCCTTGCCGAGCCGGGCGTTGCTGCCGAAGGCGCTCAGCCGTCCACCGATGACCGCGGTCGGATCCAGTCCGGCGCGGTCCAGCACCAGCGCCACCATCGATGTCGTCGTGGTCTTTCCGTGAGCGCCGGCAACCGCGATGCCGTAGCGCAACCGCATCAACTCCGCGAGCATCTCGGCCCGTGGGATCACCGGCACGTGCGCGGCTCGTGCCGCGACCAGCTCCGGATTGCTCGGCGCCACGGCCGATGACACCACCACGACGTCGGCAGGGCCGATATTGCCGGCGTCGTGACCCGTTGCGATTCGCACGCCAAGCGTGGCGAGGCGATCGGTGACGTCCGATCGCTTCGCGTCGGACCCGCTCACCTCGTATCCGAGGTTCACCAGCAGTTCGGCGATGCCGCTCATGCCGATGCCGCCGACACCGACGAAGTGAATTCTGCGAGTACGACCGAGCACTTATTTCTTCACCAGTGACAACGCTCTATCGACGATCACGCCGGCGGCGTCCGGTTTCGCCATGCGGTGCGCCGCTTCACTCATCCGCCCTAACGCGCCGGTGTCCGCGAGCAGCTCGGAAATCTTCGCTGCGAGCCGTTCGCCGGTCAGGTCTTTCTGTTCGATCACTTGCGCGGCGCCTGCCGCGCGCAGGACTTCCGCGTTCTTCCGCTGGTGATCGTAAGCGGCCGTCGGCAGCGGAATCAGCACCGACGGACGGCCGGCCGCCGTGAGTTCCGCGATCGTGGTCGCGCCGGCGCGGCTGACGACGAGGTCGGCGGATGTTATTTCCCGCTCCATGGCGAAGAGGAACGGTTCCACCCGGGCAACGAGCCCCGCGCCGCGATAGCCGTCGCGGACGAATTCAAGATCGCGCTCTCCTGTCTGATGCGTGATTGCCAGCCCGCCGCGGTGTGCTGCCAGCTGCGGCGCCGCCTCCACACCGGCCACGTTGATCGCGTGCGCGCCCTGGGAGCCGCCAAAGATCAGGACCTTCGGCGGTACATTGACCGCGTCACCACGACGTTCGCTGAAGAACTCGGGACGGACCGGATTGCCTGCAACAAATCCCCTCCTTCCGAAGGAACCAACCGTCGACTCGAACGTCACCGCCGCTGCGCTCACGACGTGCGAGAGCGTGCGGTTCGTGAAACCCGGTGCCGCGTTCTGTTCGAGCAGCAACGTCGGAATGCCGCGCGAAGCCGCGAGCGCCACCACCGGTCCCGAACTGTAGCCACCGACGCCGATCACCAGGTCCGGCCGGCGCCGCGACAGGATGCGCCACGCGTCTACACCGCTGAGCGGGAGCAACGAAAGGCCGCTCACCAGGGCGCGTGCCGAGGTGCCCTTCAAGCCGGCGCTGCGCAGAACGTCCAGTTCGAAACCCTCTCGCGGCACCACCCGGGCTTCGATGCCACGCGCGGTGCCCGCGAACGTAATCACGCTGTCGGGACGTCGGCGCAGGAACTCCCGCGCCACGGCGATCCCGGGGTAGAGATGCCCGCCGGTGCCACCCCCGGCGATCACGATCCGCAGCGGTGTCATGCATCAGCCGTCGGCGGCAGCGTCATCGTCACGATCTGTGACGCCGACGCGTGTTGTGACACGTTCAGCAGGATGCCCATACCAATGAGGTTGATCAACAGCGACGATCCGCCGTAACTCACGAATGGGAGCGGAATGCCCTTGGTCGGGAGCAAGCCAAGGACGACGCTGATGTTGAACAGTGCCTGGAAGGCCACCATCGTCGTGAGACCGACGGCAAGGAAGGAGCCGAAACGATCCGGCGCGCGAACGGCCGTCCGCATCCCGCGCCACGCGATGATGCAGAAGCACGCCAGCACCACCGTCGCACCGATCATCCCGAGCTCTTCCCCGATGACCGCGAAGATGAAGTCGTTGTGCGGTTCGGGCAGGTAGAACAGTTTCTGAAGGCCGTCGGTCAGGCCGCGTCCGAAGATACCGCCAACCGAGACGGAGATCATCGACTGAATCGCCTGGTAGCCGCCTCTGAGCGGATCGGCCCAGGGATCGAGGTATGCCTGGATGCGGCGCATCCGGTACTCCGACAGATAGATCAACAGAAACAGCGATGGAACCCCCATCATGGCGATCGCTGCGATGTAGCGATAGCTGATGCCGGCGGCAAAGATCATCACTGCGGCGATCATCACGATCGAGAACGCAGTGCCGAGATCCGGCTGCGTCAGGACCAAGCCGACGACTGTGCCGAGCACCACACCGATCGGCAACAGCGCATACGACGGCTCGTCGATGCGCTCCATGCGGCGCTCGAGGACCGCCGCAATGAACATGATCACGGCGATCTTGGCGACCTCGGACGGTTGGATGCCGAGCGGACCGATCGAGAGCCAGCGCGTGGCGCCTTTCACTTCTCGGCCGAAAAGGACCACGACCAGTGCGACGGCGACCGCCCCCAACACTGTCCAAATGACGACCGGCTGCCGATAGGTCCGGTAGTCGATGCGCATGATGACGAGGACGACCGCCAGTCCGACGAGCGCAAAGGTGCCCTGTTTCAGAAGATATAGGTACGGATTGTCACCACGTTCCGCAAGGACAATGGCGGTGGCGCTGTACACCATCACGATGCTCGTGCAGACGAGCGCCAGGGTGGCGATGAAGAGCCATTTGTCCGATTTGAGTTTTCGCGCCATAATCCGCGTCCCTACAGGTCGAAAACGCTCGAGCCGAGAAATGGCTCGGAGCTATGAGCGGTCAGCAGTCATCAGTCGGACGAGGATCAAGACACCACCCTCACAGGCCGGGGCAGCCTGTGTTCCCAGCGGACGGTTCTTCATCGCGCCACCCGAACTGATGACTGCTCACTGTTCACGCACGCCGTTCCATTCCTCTTTCAACCGCGCGACTTCCTGCTTGAAGATGCGCCCGCGTTCCGCGTAATCGCGGAACATGTCAAAGCTCGCGCATGCCGGCGCGAGCACTACCGCGGCACCCGGCGCCGCGCTCGCGAACGCCATCCTGACGGCGGCGCTCATGTCGGCCGCCTCGCGAACCGGGACGGCACTAGCAAAGGTCGAGGCGATCAGCTCCCGGGCTTCACCGATCGACACCACCGTCGCGTTGCGCTGGCGCAACGGCGCCAGCAGGTCGCCCAGGTCCCCGCCCTTGAACCGCCCCCCCATGATCACGACGATCGATTCGAAACTCTCGATCGCGCGCCGGGCCGCTTCAACGTTGGTGGCCTTCGAATCGTTTACGAACAACACACCGCTGATATCGGCGACCGGTTCGAGCGCATGCTCGAGGCCTTTGAATCCTTCAACCGTTGCGGTCATTGCGGCCGCGTCCACTCCAACGATCGACGCAACAGCGGACGCCGCGAGCACATCGGCAATGAGGTGGCGGCCGAGCAATCGAATCGAGGAGACAGGCAGCAGCGGCTGGTCACCGTCCGCAGTGCGGCGCACGATCTCGTCGCCCCGAACCAGCACGCCTGCCGGCAGAGAATCGGACATCGAGAACATCAGCTTTCGAGCCGCAGCCGCGGACGCCATCGGCGCGACCGCTGCATCATCGGCATTCAGCACCGCCCAGTCCGCGGCGGTCTGGTTCACGAAGATGCGGGACTTGGCCGCCGCATACTCGTCCAGGCTGCCGTGGCGATCGAGGTGATCGGGCGAGAAGTTCAGGAGCACCGAGATCCACGGCCGGAACGTTTCGACTGACTCGAGCTGAAAGCTGCTCGCCTCCACCACATGGATGGTTTCCGGGCGTGACTCGTCCACCTGGGCGCTGAGCGGGTGGCCGATGTTGCCACCGACGAGAACGTGATGGCCGCCGGCCTCGAGCATCCGTCCGGTCAGCGTCGTTGTCGTCGACTTTCCCTTCGTGCCGGTGATCGCCACAATCC
>JACDDJ010000289.1 GCA_013817065.1 Acidobacteriota bacterium | reverse complement strand
CCTCAATCGAGATCAGCTCGCGAACGGGCAGCTCACGATCGTAAAAGGCGTGGAGGTGCCGCCGAACCGACGAACAGGTCATCAGTGTCATGCGTCCCTCAATTGCGCGCGCAGCGCCTCGCGGGCGCGCGCCAGTCGTGACTTCACAGTGCCGACCGCGATCCCGAGCGAGAAACCGATCTCCTCGTAGCTGAGGCCATCGATCTCGCGCAGGACCAGCGCGGTTTTCTGGTCGAAGGGTAATTGCTCGAGCGCGACCCGGATCTTCTCACCGAGCTGCTTCTGCCCGAGCATCCGGTCGGGCGATCCGGTCTCGCCGGCTTCGGCCAACTCGCCGTGATCGCGGATATGCTCGTCGAGCGACACCTGCTGCGCGCGGTGACGCCGCCGCCACCATCGCTGCCGGTTTCTCGCCTGGTTGACGACGATGCGGTAGATCCAGGTGCGGAGCTGCGACGCGCCGCGGAAGCTGTGAATGGTGCGGAAGACGCGCAGGAAGACTTCCTGCGAAAGATCGAGCGCCTCGTTGTGGTCGCCGAGCAGATTGAGCGAGAGTTGATAGACCATCCGCTGATGCTCGTTGACGAGCTCGGCGCATGCGTCTTCGTCTCGCGCGGCGCAGCGTTGAATGAGGGCGGCCTCTCGACCACCGACTTCCGTCCACGTAATGGAGGGAATTGGCTTCACGGATAATCCTTCAGCCATGCTACCACCTGAGGCGGCCCGAGCCGCATGTGCCGTCATAAGCTTAGAAACCGCCGGGGCGTAAATGTTCCATCCGTGGGGATGCTAGGATTCTGGTCGTGAAACGGGTCCTCGGCATTGGCGTGCTCGTCCTGCTGGCCGCGGGCCTGGTCTACGGACTGGTCGTCATTCGGCGCGAGGCGTCGTACTGGCAGTTCGTCGAGCGTGGCGATGACGCCCTGGCCCGGGATGACAGTTTCGCCGCCATCGAGGCCCTGAGCGTCGCCATCCAGTTGAAGCCCGGCTCGATGGCTGCGTATCTGAAGCGTGGCGAGGCCTATCGCCGCCGCAACGAGTTTGACGCCGCCTTACGCGATCTGCGCCAGGCCGCGGACCTCGATCCGCTCGCCACCCATCCGCGCGAGCTGCTCGGTGACGTCCAATACGCGCGGGCGACCACTCACGCGCAGTCCGCGCCCGGGTTGTTCCTGCGTGCTGCGGAACGTTACCGGGAGTTCGTGGAACTCGACGATCAGTCGGCGCGAGGCCAGTACAAGCTCGGACTCGCGTCATATCGGGCCGGGCAGGCGCAGGTGGCGATTGCGGCGCTGCGCGAGGCGATCCAGCTGGATCCCAAGTTCGCGGAGGCGCACTACACCCTCGGCGTCTCGCTGCGGGCTGCGGGATCGAGAGAGGCCGCTCTCGCATCGCTCGAGAAGGCGGTGAAGTTGTCGCCCGCCCTGCTCGGCGCGCGCGAAGAACTGGCCGACTTCTACGCGGAGCTTGGGCGCTACGACGCCGGGCTGACGCACCTCGAGGCGCTGGTGGCGCTGCAGCCCGACGCGGCGCGGGCGCGGGCGCTCGGTCTTGCCTACGCGCGCGCCGGTCACCTCGAGCGCGCCGTCGGGCAATTGAGCCACGCCGTCCAGCGCTATCCGAATGATGCGGCGACCTATGTCGCGGTCGGACGCGTCTGGCTCGATCGCGCCGCGCGCGGCGGCGGCCGTGTCGAATTGAGCAAGGCGCTCCAGGCGCTTCAGCGCGGCGTCAACAACGACAGCAACAGCGAAGCGCTGACGTTGCTCGGACGCGCCCTCGCGAGGTCGGGCGACCTCGGACGTGCCGAACAGGTCCTCGTCCAGGCGACCTCGCGCTTCCCTGTGGATCCCGAGGCCTTCCGCTTACTCGCCGACGTCGCAGGACGAAGGGGCCGCGCCGCTATCAGCCAGCGCGCGCTGCTCGACTACGCCGCGCTCATCCGCAGCGAGAGCCTCAGCGCTGCCCTGCTCACGCGCATTGGCGAAGCCTACCTGGCGCGCGGCGACATGCAGTCCGCCCGCGCCGCCGTCGGGCACGCGCTGGCGAAGGAGCCTGCGAATCCAATGGCGCTCGGGCTCAAGGGCCGGCTCCAATAGCGACATCCCGACGGCCTGAGGAACACGGAAGGCACGGATGGAACGGAAGACCTGGTTGGATCCTGCCGCACTTCAGAGGTCCTGCCGCACTTCAGGGAATCCCTCGGTACCCTCAGCGAAGAAGAAGTCCGCACCCTCTGCGTCAGTTCCCCCCGCGACGCTACCTCTGCATTTTCGGATCAACCCTGTCGCGCAGCCCATCCCCCAGGAAGTTGAAACCGAGGACCAGCAGCGCGATCGCGACACCCGGGAAGATGGTCAGGTGCGGCGCATCGAACAGGTGCGCGCGGCCGGCGTCAAGCATCGTGCCCCAGCTCGGCGTCGGCGGCTGAACTCCGAGGCCGAGGAAGCTCAGGGACGCTTCGGCGATGATTGCGCCCGCCATCCCCAGGGTCGCCTGCACCACCACGGACGGCAGCGTCGTCGGCAACACATGCCGCAGGACGATCCGCGAAGATCCGGCCCCGAGCGCGCGGGCCGCCTGGACGAACTCGAACTCGCGCGCGCGCAGCGCTTGTCCACGCACCAGGCGCGCATAGCCCACCCATCCAATGACGGAGAGCGCGAGCACGACGTTCACGAGACTGGGGCCGAGGACCGCCACGAGCGCAATGGCCAGCAGGATCCCCGGAAACGCCATCAGCACATCAATCACCCTGCTGATCACATCGTCCACTCGCCCGCCGAAGTATCCGGCTACGGACCCGAAGAACATGCCGGCGAGTGATGACACCGATACCACCGCCAGGCCGACGAGCAGCGAGATACGCGCGCCCGATGCAATGCGCGTGAGGATGTCGCGCCCGAGTTCGTCGAGCCCGAAGGGGTGTTGAAGACTGGGTCCCTCGAGCCGGCGCGCCAGCTCCTGGGTCGATGGATCGTACGGCGACAACGACGGGCCGAAGAGCGCGAGGGCGACCGCGAGCGCCACGATGAAGCCGCCAACCTTGACCATCATTCGTAGCGGATCCGCGGATCGAGCAGACCGTACGTGAGATCCGTCAGCAGGTTCATCAATACATACGTGACGGCGATGAAGAGGATGCAGCCCTGCACGAGTGGGTAATCGCGGAAGTTGATCGCCTGGATGAGGAGGCGCCCAAGCCCCGGCCAGGCGAAGATCGTTTCGGTGATGATCGTGCCAGTGAGCACCGCGCCGAACTGCAGACCGATGATCGTGACCACCGGGATGAGACTGTTTCGGAACGCATGCCGGAGTACCGCGCGTGCGCCCGACAGCCCGCGCGCCCTGGCAGCGAGGACATACAGCTCCCGCAACTCTTCGAGCAGGCTCGCCCGTGTCATGCGCGCAAGAATCGCCGACAGTGCCGCGCCGAGCGTAGCCGCCGGCAACACGAGGTGAGCGAGGGAACCCGTTCCAGACACGGGCAACCACCCGAGATACACCGCAAACAGGATGGCGAGTAACGGTCCCAGCCAGAAGTTCGGCATCGAGATCCCGGCGAGTGCCATCGTCATCGCGACGTGATCAGGTGCACGGCCGCGAAACACCGCCGCGATGATCCCGAGCGGCACCGCGAACAGAATCGCGACCAGCATCGCGGCAAGCGCCAGCTTCGCGGTGTTGCCAAGCCGCGACATGATCTGCTGGGTGACCGGTGTGTTGTATCTGAAGGAAGTGCCCAGGTCGCCTCGGACCAACCCACCGAGAAAGCCGGTGTATTGGGTAAGCAGTGGACGGTCGAGGCCCAGTGACGTCCTCAGGCGTTGGATCTCCTCCTGCGACGCCCCTTCCCCCAGCATTGCCTGCGCGGGATCGCCAGGCACCAGGTGGATGAGCGCAAAGACAAGCGTCGCCACCCCGAGCAGCACCGGGATCGTAAGGAGAAGCCGCCGCACCAGATACCCACCCATATCCTCTGAAGGATATGGCCTTCAACGGCCTACGGCCAACTCCCAACGACCAACTGCCAACTGCCAACTGCCATTGTTGTGTCCTGGTTTGTCCGTGGCCATCCGTGAACTCCGTGGTTAGTATTTTTCCGTGAGCTCCGCCCTCCCGTGCTAGGCGGTCTTCTCATCGTCACCAAGCCGCAATCTCCGTATCATCTTGGCGAGCCCCTGCCGCGTCACGCCGATCGCTTCTGCGGCCCGGGCGCGTTGGCCGTTGGCGCCGGCGAGCGCGGCGCGGATGAAGCGGCGTTCAAAGTCCTCGCGCGCGGCTTCGAAGGTGCACCGCGTCGACACCGCCGCCTGCGCCACGTGACGCGGGAGCGCCGACGGTCCGACTCTGCCCCGTCTCGGTGACTGCACCGCGATCCACGCGATGACGTTCTGGAGTTCGCGGACGTTCCCGGGCCAGTCATAGCGTGCGAGCGCCGCCAGCGCCTCGGGCGCGAGCGTGGCCTGGGACCCAACGCGCGCCGAGGCGTCGCGCCAGAAGTGGACCGCCAGCAGCGGCACATCAGACGCACGCTCGCGCAGTGGCGGCACGGTCATGCGGACGACGTCGAGCCGGAAGCGGAGGTCGGCGCGGAACCGCCCGGCAACGACCTCGTCGGCCAGCCGGCGGTTGGTGGCGGCGACGATGCGGACGTCGACGTGGCGGGGCATGTTCTCACCGACGCGGCGGACCTCACCTTCCTGCAGGACCCGCAGCAGCTTGGCCTGCGCGCGCGGCGACAGTTCGCCGATCTCGTCGAGAAAGAGCGTCCCGCCATCGGCCTCTTCGAACAGGCCCGCCCGCTCGGTCGCCGCGCCGGTGAACGCTCCGCGTGCGTGGCCGAACAACTCGGCTTCGACCAGGTCGTCGGTGAGCGCCGCGCAGTTGAGCGCACAGAACCGCCGGTCTCGGCGGGGTCCGAGGCGATGAACGGCGCGCGCGACGAGCTCCTTGCCGCTGCCACTCTCGCCCTCGATCAGGACCGGGAACGGGGCACGTGCGGCGCGCACCACCGACTCGCGCAGCGCGACGGCCGATGCGCTCTCACCAAGAAGGTCCGCCCACGGGGCTGGCGGCTCCGGAAGGCGCCGGTCCAGGATGGCGCGGACATGCGGCGCCGCCGCCAGTGCTGCCGCGCGCATCATCCCTCCGCTCTCGATCCGATCGACCGCTGTGCCGGCGGTCCAGCGACAACCGAGGACCGCCACCAGCTCGCCCCCGAAGCGCACCGGCTCTGCAGCCTCCTGCGGTTCCCGTCGACCTTCCACCGGAATAGTGGCACCGCCCGCGAATGCCTCTTTGGTGATGGTGCTGACGACGGGCCATGACCGTCCTTCGAGGCAGAGGAGACGATCGTCCGGCGCGACTACCGCAACCGCCGCGGCCGCGAGCCGTTCGAGAACTGCCGCGCAGATCCGCGCGAGCGCCGTCGCGTCGTCCTCGGCCTGCTGCGACAGCCTGAGCAGGACCTCGAGCTGCGCCACCGGCTCCAGCCGACGTTGGACGGGGGCGTGGGGGGATGACAGCGCGCTGCTCAGACGGACGCCAAGCAGCGGCGGAAGATGGACGCGTCCAAGTGAGCGCAGGTCGCGTCGCATGTCCCCGCCTGCTGACGCCTGCAGCAGCAGCGCGCGTATTCGGACGAGTGGAAGATGCGAACTTCGCGCCATCCCCATCGCCCGCGACATCGGCACGCGCGCCCCGTCAACGTCGCCGGCGGCAATCAGCGTCTCGGCGAGCGCCAACTCGATCGATGCCATCGCACCGGGATCATCGGCAGCATTGGCGAGCACCTGTGACTCGCGTGCCGTGCGCACCGCATCCGCCGTCCGGCCGGCTCGCGCCAGGCAGCGTGCGTACGCGGCAAGCAGACGAGCGCGTGGCGCAGCGCCGCCGAGGCCGGGTGGATGAAGCGCCACCATCGCAATCGCATCGTGCGGCCGCTTCTGCCAGTACAGGCACCGGACCAGGGCCGCGGTTGCGGACGTTTGTCCATCGGCATCCTGCAGCGTCTCCGCCGACACGAGTGCTCCGCGGAGCATGGCCTCCGCCTCGACCAGCCGATCCGCATCTACCAGCGCGGTGCCGGCGCCAACGCTGGCCAGGACCGATCGCGGCGACTCACCCGCGAGCTCCCGTGCCATCCCGAAGCGGGCCTGTGCCGTCGCCGGATCGCCGCGTTCGAGCGCGAGCCAGCCAAGCTGCAGCGCGCAGGCGGATCCTTCGTCGTGGCGCTCCCGGCCCTGGAGCACGCGCAGGCCGCGCGCGAGCACTCGTTGGGCCGCCGCGTGACGCCC
>JACDDJ010000288.1 GCA_013817065.1 Acidobacteriota bacterium | reverse complement strand
GCCCCAGGGAGCGCTGGACGTCACCAAGCCCCAGATGACCGTCGCGGGGATGGTGATCGGCACGGTCTCGTACATGGCCCCGGAGCAGGCGCTGGGCAAGGTCGTCGATCATCGCTCCGACCTGTTCTCGTTCGGGATCGTGCTGTTCGAACTCCTGACCGGCCGCATGCCGTTCCAAGGCGCGACCTCCACCGAGATCATCGATCACATCCTCCACCAGGACGCTCCGCCGCCGTCTCGATACGTGACCGGTGTTCCTGGCCCGCTCGACGCCGTGGTTGCGCGCGCGCTGGAAAAGTTGCCGACGTTCCGTTACCAGTCGGCGCACGAGATCTATACGGACCTGAAGGCGATTGCCGCCGAACTCGATGAGCAGCCGCGGCGATCTTCGCGGATCAGTCCGGCACCGGCGCCCGCCACGACCGTGGGTTGCTGCGTTGCGGTGATGACCTTCGCCAACATCACCCGCGAGCCGGCCGACGACTGGATCGGTACCGGTATCGCGGAAACCGTCAGCTCGGACTTGAAGAACGTCCACAACCTGTCGGTGATCGGGCGCGCGCGTGTCTACGATGCGCTCAGGAACCTCAGCACCGATGCCCACCTCAATGACTCGCTGGCCATCGACATCGGCCGGCGGCTTGGCGCCAGCTGGGTGGTCGTCGGCGGCTATCAGCGGCTCGGCCCCAACATCCGGATCACCGCGAACTTCGTCGAGGTGGCAACGGGAGAGGTGCAGCGAACCGTCAAGGTGGATGGACGGATCGACAACATCTTCGAGCTGCAGGACAAGATCGTTTACGAGTTGACGCAGGGTCTCCACCTTGCACTCCAGGGCAGCGAGGTCGCCGAGATCGAGAAGCAGGAAACCCGCTCGGTCGAGGCCTACGAGAGTTATGCGCGCGGCATGATGAACCTGCGACAGGCCACACGTGAGTCGATGGACCGCGCGATTGCGGCCTTCGAGGACGCCACTCGCCACGATCCGGAGTACGCGATCGCCTGGGCCGCCCTTGGTGGCGCGTTTGGATTGAAGGGCACTTTCATGAGCATGCCCGAGATGGTCGCGAAGGCGATCGAGCTCGAGCGCCGTGCGTTGACGATCAACCCGGAGCTTGCCGACGCGCATATGTGGCTCGGCGCATCACTGCTGAACCAGGGGAAAGTGGACGAGGCGATCGCCGAGTTGCGCAGCGCGCTCCGCCTCGAGCCCGACAACGGCCAGGCCCACCAGGGGCTCGCCCGCGCGTTCTGGGTGGGCAGGGGTGACTTCCGAGCCGCGATCCCGGAGTTCGAGCGCGCGATCGAGCTCAATCCCGAGGCCGGCTACTCATACCTGCAATTGAGCCTGCTGCTCGCGTGGGAAGGCGATTACGCCCGAGCGGAAGAGATCAGCCGGCGGGCGGTCGATCTGCAGGAGCAGTACATGTCCGGCAACGCCGGGCTGCAGATCGTCGGGGCTCACGGCCGTCTCGGTTACGTCTACTACCTGCAGGGCCGCTACACCGACGCGCTCAAGGAATACGAGCGCGAGCTCGCCTTCATCAATTCGAGCGATCACGCCCTCCGTGAGCGCACCAGCATCGAGCTGGGGGTCAGGGTCGGCGCCGCCTACCTGCGCGACGGCCGCGCCGACGATGCCGCGAGACATTTCGAGCGGACGCTGAAGACGTTCGAGGCGCGCGTGGCGCGCGGGGCGGACGATCCGGCGACCCGGTATTACATTGCCGTCCTCCATGCGTTGCGTGGGGACGCCGACCGCGCCCTCGACTCACTCGCGCGCGTCGCGGCGCTGCAGCCGGCACTCACCCGGGCTCGGGCGGCCCGCGACCGCGACTTCGAGTCACTCCGCAACCATCCGCGATTCCAGGAACTCACGTCCGCTCATGTATGACGTCGTCATCGTCGGCGCCGGCCCCGCAGGTCTGAACGCGGCGCTCGTCCTCGGCCGGTGCAGCCGCAAGGTGCTGGTGTGCGACAACGGCCATCCACGCAACGAAGCGTCGCATGCCATGCACGGATACCTGACGCGTGACGGTATGCCGCCCCTCGAGTTTCTGCGGCTGGCCCGTGAAGAGCTGAAGCCGTACACGACCGTCACCCTCCGCGACGTCACCGTCGTGGACGCTCGCTGCGAGAACAACCGCTTCCTCACCACGCTTGAAACCGGGGAGACGGTCGAATCACGAAAGCTGTTGATTGCGACCGGCGTGCGCGACAAAGTGCCGCGGATCGAGGGGATCGACGAGCTTTATGGCCGGAGCGTTTTTCACTGCCCGTATTGTGACGGCTGGGAAGTTCGCGACGAGCCGTTCGCGGTCTACGGCAAAGGCGAGAAAGGCTACGGTCTGTCGCTGGAGCTCACCGCGTGGTCGTCCGACATCTTGCTTTGCACGGACGGCCCTTCAGAGCTGACCGAGCCCCAGATCGAGCGCCTCTCCCGCAACGGGATCGTCGTCGAGGAAGAACGGGTGGTGCGCCTCGAAGGCACGGACGGCGTCCTTCACCGGATCGTCTTCGAGGGACGTGATCCCGATGCCCGTCGTGCCCTGTTCTTTACCACTGGTCAGCACCAGCAGTCGGCGCTTGCCACCGCGCTTGGCTGCGAGTTGAACGACAAGGGCACCGTGCACACCGGAAAGTACGAGACGACACACCTGCGCGGGCTTTTCGTCGTGGGCGACGCGTCCCACGCCGTGCAGTGGGTGGTGATCGCTGCGGCCGAGGGCGCCGAAGCGGCATTCGCGATCAACACCGACCTGATCAAAGAGAACCTTAAGTAGGGGCAATCTTTCAGGACGGCCCATTGGACGCTCCATTTCGCAGTGATGCGCTGGAACTGCTGACAGGTCACGCTCGACTGTGACTGGCTCCGGGCCGCGTGGTACACGCCGTCCAGACCGTGGATCATTCCTTTGCCCGTCAGGCTGTGGTCCCCGAACCCATTATGGCTGCGCCTCGTCCGCCAATATATGATTCCTCCGATGTTTCGCTTCACGCTGGGCGTCGAGGAAGAGTTTCAGATCGTCGATCCCGAGAGCGGGGAATTGCGATCCCACGTGTCCGAGTTGCTGGCCTCGAGCGCGCCGGTCCTCGGTGATCAGATCAAACGCGAGCTTCACCAGTCCATCGTCGAAGTCGGGACGAAGATCTGCGGGGACGTGTCGGAGTTGCGAGGCGAGATCTTCAGGATCCGACGGGATCTGTCCACCTCTGCCGAGCGAGTGGGGCTGGCGGTTGCGGCAGCCGGGACGCATCCTTTCGCCCATTGGAAGGACCAGGTCCTCTCACCGGGCGTCCGCTACGACAGCATTGTCGAAGAGCTTCAGCAATTGGCGCGGTCGCTGCTGATCTTCGGGCTGCACGTCCACGTGGCTGTGCCCGAGCGCCAGACGGCGATCGATCTGATGAACCAGGCGCGCTACTTTCTCCCACACCTGCTCGCGCTCTCGACCAGCTCGCCATTCTGGATGGGCCGTGACACCGGCCTGATGTCCTATCGCACGACGATCTTCAGGCGCTTTCCACGGACCGGCGTACCGGATCACTTCAACTCCTGGAGTGAGTACGAGAACTACATCAAGCTGCTTGTCGACCTGCGGTGCATTGATGACGCGCGCAAGATCTGGTGGGACGTTCGGCCGCATCCGCTGTTCGGAACGTTGGAGTTCCGCGTCTGCGACGTTCCGACCCGTGCCGAGGACGCCGTCATGCTCGGCGCCCTCTGCCAGGCGATCATCGTCAAGCTGCACAAGCTCTATGAGACCAACCAGGGATACCGGCTCTATCGCCGTGCCTTGATCGAAGAGAACAAGTGGCGCGCCGCCCGCTGGGGCATGAACGGCAAACTGATCGACTTCGGTCGGCAGGTGGAAGTGCCGATGCGGGAGCTCGCACTCGAGCTGCTCGAGTTCGTCGACGATGTGGTGGATCCGTTGGGAAGCCGTGAGGCGGTCAACCAGGTGCACACGATCCTGCGCGAGGGCACGAGCGCGGACCGTCAGCTGGCCGTCTACAAGCACACCGGCGATATGCGCATGGTGATGCAGCACCTGATCGACGAGACCAAGCGCGGTATGGACAGGGTGGGAGCAGAGGAATGAAGATCGGCTTGATGTGCGGGCGTGAGTACAGCTTCCCGCAGGCGTTCATCGACCGCGTCAACCAGATCGGCGCGACGGATGGCATCACGGCGGAACTGGTATCGCTGGGCGGTACTCCGATGGACAAGCCGTCTGACTACCGGGTCATCGTCGATCGCATCTCACACGAAGTGGAGTATTACCGCGGCGCGATGAAGAACGCGGTGCTGCACGGTGCGTACGTGATCAACAACCCGTTCTGGTGGACGGCCGACGACAAGTTCTTCAACTACGCGCTGATGGACAAACTGGGATGCGCCATTCCGAAGACGGTGCTCATCCCGCAGAAGGCGTACCCTGCCGACATCGATCTCGCTCCTGAATCGCTGCGCAATCTAAAATTCCCGATCGATTGGGACGCGCTGCTCGACTACGTCGGCCGGCCGGCGATCTTGAAGCCGTATTCAGGCGGCGGCTGGAAGCATGTGTACAAGGTGAACGACAGGCGCGAACTGCTCGCGGCGTACGAACAGACCGCGCCCTACTGCATGACGCTGCAACAATTCATCAACTTCGATCAATACGTTCGCTGCTTCACCTTCGGCAAGACCGACATCACGCCGGTCGCGTATGACGTCAAGGAACGTCGCTACCTCGTCGATCACAACTACCTGTCATCGGAGGTCGGCTCGCGCGTCGTTCGAGATGCGCAGACGATCAACCTGGCGCTCGGCTACGAGATGAACACGATCGAGTTTGCGATCCAGGATGGCGTACCCTATGCGATCGACTATCTGAATCCGGCGCCGGACTTCGAACGCGACCGCATCACGCCGTTCTACTTCGACATGGTCGTCGACAAGATGTCGAACCTGGTGGTGGACCGTGCCTTGAACGGGCATCCCTCCCAGTGCTGGCCGCGCTGGGAAGAGATGCTCGGTATCGGACCTGCGACCGGCTTCACCGGGGCGCCGGGGACCACCACCGCGCCGCAATGACCGATCTCATCGCGGACTGGAACGCGCTGCTCCGGCCCGGCGAGGAACGGTCGCCCGAGTACAGCCGCGCATTGGCGGCGTCGATGCGCGCCAGGAAGCTCACGTTTGGCGATCGCGTCCACTGCCCGTTCCTTCGGCCGTTTTTTCTGAGCGCCGCCGACGAAGCGCGGACCCGGCGGGCCGCCGAGACGATGGCGGCGATCGGTGAGCGGGTGGCGCGTGAAGCCATCACGACGCGCTCGTTGTTCGAGCAGCTCGGCGTCACTGAATCGGAAGAACGGCTCGTCCGCATCGATCCGGGCTACCAGACTGCCAGCACCGCGTCGCGCGTCGACGCGTTTCTGCTGCCGGACGGCCTGCACTTCGCGGAGTATAACGCCGAGTCGCCGGCCGGCACTGGATACACCCAGCGCCTGGCGGAGCTGTTCAGCGATCTTCCGGTGATGACGCGCTTTCGCGAGTCGCACCAGGTCCGCTTCCACCAGACCATCGAGCCTCTGCTGGCCGCACTGCTGGACAGCTATCGAGAGTGGGGCGGACGCGCACAGCCGCCGACGATCGCGATCGTCGATTGGCGTGAGGTGCCGACGTGGACCGAGTTCGAGATCCTCCGCGACGCGTTCGTCCAGGCGGGGATTCCTACGCTCATCAGCGATCCTCGCGATCTCGAGTTCGACGGCACGACGCTGGTGGCTGCCGGTCACAAAATTGACCTCGTCTACCGGCGCGTTCTGATCAACGACATTCTCGAGCGGGCCGAAGAATGCGCCGCCCTGGTGCGCGCGTATGAAGCCAGGGCGGTGTGCGTCGCGAACACCTTCCGCTGCAAGCTGCCGCACAAGAAGGCGCTGTTCGCGGTCCTGACCGACCCGGTGAACGCACGCATGTTCACGCCGATGGAACATGCCGTCATTGCCGCCCACGTTCCGTGGACGCGTGTCGTCGCGGATGCTGCGACAGAGAAGGACGACCTCGAGGCGCCGATCCTCGACATCGCCCGCCGGGAGCGTGACACGCTGGTGCTGAAGCCGAATGATGAGTACGGCGGCAAGGGCGTGATGCTTGGGTGGGAGATGAACGCGAGCGCCTGGGACGCCGCACTGGATACGGCCCTCGCGGATCCAAAGGGTTCGTGGATCCTGCAGGAGCGCATCCCGGTGAGACGTGAGGTGTTCCCGCAGTTTGACGCTGCCGGACAGGTTACCGACAGGGACGTGTTAGTGGAC
>JACDDJ010000287.1 GCA_013817065.1 Acidobacteriota bacterium | reverse complement strand
TCGATCGCGCCGGTCCGGTCGTGCGCGGCCAGCAGTGATGCGACCTCGCGCCGCAAGGCGTCGTCCCCGCCGCATTGGTTGTCCAGAAATACTGCACGCTCGGCCGGTGACAGCTCCACCGCCGCGGAAAATACCTCGTGGGTTCTGGCCCAGCGCCCTCGCTCCAGGCTCACTCCGCCAACTCGCGATTCAGCCAGGCGCGTGCCAGCGTCCATTCACGTTTGACCGTGGCGGGCGATACGTCCAGCGCGTCGGCGGTTTCCTCGATGGTCATGCCGCCGTAGAAGCGGCACTCCACGACGCGGGCCTGGCGCTCGTCGAGCGCGCCCAATCGATCGAGCGCGCCGTCGAGATCCAGAAGTTCGGCCGCGCGCGCATCCACCATGGCCACGGCATCGTCGAGGAGAGGCCCCGGTTGCAGTCCGCCGCCGCGCTTCTGCGCCCGCCTGGCAACGGCATGATCGATCAGCACCCGCCGCATGGCCTGCGCGGCGAGGGCGAGGAAGTGGCTGCGGTTCTGCGGTTTGAGACGGTTGAGTTTCGACAGTTCCACCCAGGCTTCGTGGACGAGCGCGGTGGCGCACAGCGTGTGTCCCGGGCGCTCACCTCGAAGCTCGCGCGAGGCAATGCGCTTGAGCTCGCCGTAGACGAGGGGAAGCAGAGTATTCATGCAGAACCAGGGGGAGCATATCCCCACTATCTAAAGCCGATTCCGCTCCAAAAGCGGATCACGTCGCGTTTTTTTGTGCTGCAGATTCAACGACTTAGCGTTAAGTTGAGCGTCACCGTTTCCGACGTTTGGAATACCAGTAGACCGGCAGCCCGAGCGCCACCAGCCCGAGCCCCGTGATGGATTCGGCCGGCCGTTCCATCAACGTGTTCAGCACGAATGCGCCTGAGCCCAGCACGAAGAGCCCCGGAATGATCGGGTAACCCCATGCCCTGTATGGGCGCGGCCGATCCGGCTGCGTCCGCCGCAGTACGAACAACGCGGCACCGGTCGCAACACTGAACATGATGGACGCAAACATCACGTACGTGAACAGCTGCTCATAACTCCCCGACAGCGCCAGCACCATCGACCACGCCGTCAGCACCGCCACCGCGATGTGCGGAGTCCGGTGGACGGGATGGACGCGGCCGGCGGCCGGCAGAAACGAACTGTCGCGCGCCATCGCAAACAATACCCGGGATCCCCCGAGCATGCCGGCCGCATTACAGCCGAATGTCGAGATCACAACGGTTGCAGCGAGAAACCCCGCGCCCGCGGGTCCCATCAGTGCCAGCGACGCCTTCTCCGCGATCCGGGTCACGCCGATCATCTCGTCCATCGTGAGTGTGTACAAGTAGGCGATGTTCACAATCAGGTAGATCGAAGCCAGGACCGAGATGCCGATGAACAGTGCGCGAGGCACGTTCTTCTGAGGTTCCTTGATCTCACCGGCCGCGTAGGTCACGTAGTGCCAGGACTCATACGTCCAGAGCACTGCGATCATCGCGATCCCGAACGACGACAGGGGACGCACGAGATCGGGAGGAACCACGGGAGTGAACGCCGGCTGCGCGGTGCCGGCGACGAGCGCCACGATCGGGATCACCAGCAGGCCGGCGACCTTCGTGGCGGTGAGCACCACGTTGACCATGTTCCCTGAGCGGACACCGACATAGTTGACCGCGCCGAGGACGCCGATCGAACTCGCCGCCACCAGTTGCCCGGCCGAGATGGCAAACGTGCCCCACGGCGCCGGAACCTGGAGGACGACGTTGGCGGTGCCGAGGGCCGGCACGAAGTAGCTCAGGTACTCGGCGAACCCCACCGCTACCGCGGCAACGCTGCCGCTGATGATGACCAGGAGAGATGCCCAGCCATACAGGAACGCGGCCAGGCCACCGTAGGCTTCGCGGAGAAAGACGTAGACGCCGCCGGACCGCGGATACATGGCGCCCATCTCGGCGTAGGTCAAGCCGCCGGCAATCGACAACGCACCGCCGAGCCCCCAGGCCACGAGCAGCAGCGACGGGGACGGTATCAGCGCCGCCATCCCGCCGGTAGTCAGGAAGATCCCGGACCCGATGACGCTGCCGATGACCATCAGGATCGCCGATCCCGGGCCGATTACTCGCAACAGCCCTTCGTCAGACTCGCGCGCCGACTCTACCTGCACCTGCATGGCGCGGACTGTAGCACGTGGCGCATGCTAAAATTCGCGCCTTATGGCCGCACGACTCACGACCTTCGTCATTGCCGGCATCATGGGCCTCACCGTCATTGCCGGCCTCATTGTCGGCGCCCAGCGTGACGATGACGGATTGGTGGACCTGATCGTCCACAACGCGGTTGTGTTCACCGGCGAGGACGAAGCCGATATGCCGGAGGCGGTCGCGGTCCGCGGCAACCAGATCCTGCAGGTCGGCAGCAATCGCGAGATCCTGCGGATGCAGCGTCCGCAGACCGTCACCATCGACGCCAGGGGCGGGGCGGTCGTCCCCGGCTTCAACGATGCGCACCTGCACCTCATTCGCGGCGGGCTGACCCTCGACACCGCGGACCTGTCCGGCGTGACGACAGTGGCCGAAACCGTGGCCCGCCTCCAGGAATGGACGGCCGACAATCCCGACCACGCGTGGATCGTCGGACGCGGATTCGACCTCGTGATTCCCGAAGCTGACGAACGGCTCGTCAAGACAGCGCTGGACGAGGCGTTCGGTCAGCGACCCGTGCAGTTGATCTCACATGACGGTTCGGTCGCGTGGGTGAATTCAGCGGCGCTCGCGCAGGCGCAGATAAGCCGCGGCACTGTCGATCCTGAGGACGGGCGTATCGTCCGGACCGCGAAGGGTGAAGCGACCGGCATGCTGGAGGGCTCCGCGGTGGATCGGGTTCAGGCGCTGCTGCCTGAGCCGACAGCCGAGGACCGCACGCGCGCACTCTTTGCCGCGATCGCCGAGGCCCAGCGAAACGGGATCACCAGTCTGCAGAACGCCGACGGCGAGGCCCTGGACTTCGAGCTGCTCGACGCCGCACGGAAGAAGGGCGCGGTCAGCATGCGGGTCTATTCGGCCTTGCCGGTCAACAGCGCCCGCACCGACGAGGACGTCGCCTCGCTCGACGACGTGCTGAAGCGCTATCCAGACGATCCCCTCTTCAAGGCTGGGGCCGCGCGGGTGGCGACCGAGGGGATCGATCGGGACGCGTTGAACAAGCTCGTTCGCCTGCTCGACTCACGTGGATGGCAGGTGATGATCGAGGCTGACGACGCCAGCGAAGCCGAGATGGCCCGAACCGCCTTCGCCCACGCCGAACGGTCGAACGAGAAGCCGGCCCGCGAGCGCCGCCACCGTCTCGAACATCAGCGCCGGCACTTCACCGCGGTCGGCGACAAGCTCGCGCTCGGCAGCGACTGGCCGGCAGGTCCGTTGTCGCCGATGAAGGTGCTCGAGTCGGCCGTCCCGACGCTCAGCCTCGAGAAGGCGCTGCAGGCCTACACGGTGAACGGCGCCTACGCGTCCTACGACGAACAGCGCAAAGGCCTCCTCAATGCCGGCATGCTGGCCGACATCGCGATCCTCTCAGACAACATCTTCTCGATCGCACCCGAACGCCTGTCGTCCGTCACGGTCGCCTACACGATCTTCGATGGCCGCGTCGTCTATCCGGCCAGGGCGGCGCGGAGCTTTACGAACTAACGCGCTTACTTCGCGTTCGCGCAACTACCAACGCGCTTCGCGCCTACGCGCTCGCGCAACTTCCAACCCCCAACTCCCAAGTCCCAATCAGAAGGCCTCGTTTGGAAGTTGGTAGTTGGTTGGGAGTTGGGCGTTGGGCGTTGGGAGTTGGGATTCGTGGAGCTGGTGTTGAGGTGAGCGCGAAGCGCTCACTTCAATACCAGCTCGACTCGATACTTGCCGTTTTCCGCGGGCCGCAGTAGCGCGACGCGCGCCGCCTGGCCCGTGCCGATCGTCGCATCCGTCGTCGCCTTCCAGTCCGGCAGGTCCACCAGGGCGCCGGTTTCGTAGCCGGTGTCAGGCACCGCCGTCAGGCCGGAACCATCGATCGTGCGCAGCGCCCCGGACGTGCGCAGGTCGCCCAGGTCCGAGATGTTCATCACCACCTGCATGTCGCGTTTCCCACCCGTCGTCCGCACGCGTCGGTTACCGGTGATGCCGATATCGGCGATGAAAGGTTCGACGCCGGCGCCGTTGATCAGGGTGACGTTGCGAATGAGCACGTAGAGCAGGCCGGAGTCATTCATCGGCAGCGATTCATAGCGCTTCGGATCGGCCCTGTTGACATTGCCGGTGGCCAGCGCGTCGAGAGCCGAGATGATGGCGATGAAGTTGAGTCTGATCAGCTGGGGATCGGGCTCCTGCGAGGGCCACGCGCCGGTCTCGATCAGCACAACAGGCGTGCCCCACAGCGTGATGTTGTCGCCGAAGGCGCGGACCTCGAAGGAGTCGTCGTACCGGCCGATCTGCCCTGACGCGAAAGGCTCGAGCGAGTCGCGGATGACGGCGCAGATCTTGTTCGTCAACTTGCGACCGTCGTTGACGGACCGCTTTTCGTCGTAGGCGACCGAGAGCAGAGAAATCGACGCCGGCTTCGGCGGGTTCCCGACCGCCGTGCCCCATCCCTGGTTGTGCAGGTTGAAGCCAACCGCCGGTTCGAGCTTGTCGCGAAGTGCCTTCAGGATCCGCCCTTCCGGCGTCTGTAATCGCAACGCGTCCCTGTTGATGTCGATGCCCTGGGCGTTGCGGCGTTGGAAGCGCTCGGCGCCGTCAGGATTGAGCATCGGCACGAAGTGCAGTGACAGCTGCGAGAGGATCCGGCGCACGGCGGGCCCATCGCGATGCCTGGCGAGATACTCGTAGACGTCGAACAGCGCTGCTGTCGCCGTTGGCTCGTCCCCGTGCATCTGCGACCAGAGGAGGATCGTCATCGGACCACTGCCGACGCGCAGGTGGTGGATCGACCGGCCTTCGACCGACTGCCCGAGTTGCTCCATCGAGAACATGTCGGGCGTTGCCGCGACGACCGCCTTCAACCGTCCCACCACGTCCTCGTGCGTCATCAGCGGGGGCGCCTGCGGTGAGACATGTTCCGCGTCCCACGTGCGCGCAAGTTCCTGTGGCGCCAGCGGCGTGATGGCTTCGCGACGCTGGGCCGCCGGGCTCGCGCTCGTGAGAAGCAGGGCAAGTGTCAGCAGAATGAAAGTCATGTCGGCATTATCGCCGACCTACAATGGGGTTCAATGGATTCACTCCCGCCGATGCCCCAGTTCACCGCGTTCGACGCGGTGACGCAGCTGATCGCCGCCACTATCTACCTGGCGATCGGCGCCGCGGGACTCGGGCAGGCGCCGCGCGATGAACGGACGCGCGTGTTCTGCGGATTGGGGATCGCACATGCGGTCGGCTTCAGCATTCCCGCTGTTGCGTGGATGTTCGGCGTGACCGATCCAGGGGCATTCAACCGGATCCCGCTTGCGATCACGCTCGCGGCGCTCAGCCTCGGCGCGATGCTGATGTTCCATTTCAGCCAGGTGTTTCCGAAACGACGGCCGTGGATCCGTGGATCGGGTCCGCAACTGCCGATCGCTTATGCCCTGATCGGTCCAGCGATCTTCCTGCTGGTTCGCTGGTGGCCGGTCACAAAGGAGGCCTTCACCACCCAGTTCGGGCTGGTGTTTATCCTGTTCGGGTTCCCGCTGCTGGTGCTGATGGGACTGGTGCTGCCGGTCGCCAGCATCGTGTCATTCCTGCGAAGCCTGCGGGAGCAACCGGTGAGGACACCGGCCGAGATGACGGGCGAGACCGTGGACGGCCGTCCCCTGCCGGATGCCCGGCCGACAATTTTCGGGATCCTTCTGAGTCAACTGGCCGGAGGCGCACTCGGCCTGCTGGTGCTCGGTCCGCTCAACAGGGCTGCGCCGGAGTCGTTCGCGGTGACGCTGGTGGCCATGACCGTGTGGATGCTCGGACTGCTGACGCCGCTCGCATATGCCGCAGGCGTCTGGAAATACCGCGCGCTCGAGATCGGTGTCGACGCGTCAGCGGAAGTGCAGACGGATTAGCGTCGGCTTCTCTCCTCGCACGACAACGAACAGGTTGTCGTAGTCGTTGTCAGTCAGCTTCACTGCCTCGCTCACGCCCAGCCCGGCGATCACCTCGCCGACGGTGTTCGAGTGCCCTATCACCAGCGCGTTGCCAGTGACCGACTTCAGCTTCTCGAGCAGCGCCGGCATCTGGCGCGCCGGCACCGGCGTCACCTCGATGCCAAGTGCCTTCGCGAGCGGTTCACCGGTCTGTCGCGTCCTCTTGTACTCAGTCGTGTAG
>JACDDJ010000012.1 GCA_013817065.1 Acidobacteriota bacterium | reverse complement strand
GTCCCGAGGGACCGCCCTGCCCCTCTCCCCTCCACCACAATTCAAGCTATTTTGTATAATTGGCCACAGCCACGAGCTGGACGGACCGCCTGTTTCGAATGGCGGACCAACTAACGGCAGACCCTTGGCGTCTAATCAGGCAGGATCATGAATAAAACCGCCCTCGGGTTGGTGTGTCTCGGAGCGTTCCTTACGAGTGCGTTGGTGCTGGCATCGCCAGCCGCGCCTGCCCAGGGCACCGTCCGGGCGTTCAATGTTCGTGGTCACGGATTTGCGTTCAGCCCGGGCCGGATCGAGGTCCAGAAGGACGACATCGTGAAGATCACTTTCACGGCTGTCGACATCCCCCACAGCTTCAGCATGGACGGGCCCTACCGCGTCGCCAAGCGCGCCAGCGCCGGTCAGACCGTGACCTTCGAGTTCCGCGCCAGCGGTAGCGAACGCTTCTACTGCAACCTGACTCAGGACGAGCGCTGCAAGGGCATGCACGGCGAACTCGTCGTAAAGTAGGGCGCGCTGCGAACAGCCGCGGGACGGGCTGGTTAACGCGAACGGCCCCTACAGTTGCCGCGCCGCCGAGATCCTTTCCTCGACCGGTGGATGCGTGTGGAACAACCACACCGACAAGCGTGACGGCGTCTCCTCCGCCAGGTTCTGCGCCCCCAGCCGGCGCATCGCACTGACGAACGGCTCCCGGCCTCCTGTGAGCTGCACTGCAAAGCGATCCGCGCGGCGTTCATTCGCGCGCGAGAACGCGTTGACCAGCGGCGTAGCGGCGAGGATCACGGCGCCACCGGAGAGGAGCAACAGCGGCATCCCGGCGGGGTCGGCAGGACCGCTGAGACCGAGTGGCTGCCACCATCTGCTCAGAGCCACCGCGGCGGCGTAGCCGGCAGCGAGGAACAACCCGAACTCGAGGATGAGCGCGTTCCGAATATCGTGATGGACGTGGTGAGCCATCTCGTGGGCGAGGATCACCTCAATCTCCTCCTCCGTGTACTCCGACAGCAGCGTGTCAGACAGCAGGATCCGTCGTGTCCTGCCGGATCCCGCCAGCGCCGCATTGGCCCGCCGTGTCTTCGCACCCAGCCCCCACTCATAGACACCGAGGATCGGTACACCGGCGCGTCTGGAGAGATCCACGAGCCTGCTGGTGAGGTCGGCGCGGTCGAGGGGCTTGAACTTATAGAACAGCGGCAACAGGAGGACCGGGGCCACCTTCGTGAGGATGAGCGCCGCGCCCGCACCCGTCACCGCCGCTGCGAGCCACCAGAACGTTGGACTCCAGGCGATCAACGTGTAGACGACGTGGGCCGCCACGAGGGCGAACGCGAGGGTGAGGGCGACGCCCTTGAGATGGTCTCGCACCCATTCCGCGCGCGACTGGGTGGAGAGCTCATAACGGCGTTCGAGTGTATAGGACCGATAGAACGTCGCCGGAAGGGACACCAGTTCGGAGAGCGCCACCAGCATTACCACGTAGACGGCGCCGTGCAGCGATGGACGCTGCCACAGGAGCGTCACGAGCAGCGCGACCGTGCCGCAGCCGGCCATTATGCCGGCCCGCCTCTTGAGGCGATGGTAACGGGCTGACTTCGTTTCGTTCACCGGTGCTCTGGAGCCGTTCTGCACAAGGCGCGGGGCGGCGGGGAACCGCCCTGCCGCTCAGTTCAGCTGTACCGAGATCAACTTCGACACACCCGGTTCTTCCATGGTCACGCCGTAGAGACGATTGGCGATCTCCATGGTCTTGCGGTTGTGCGTGATCAGAATGAACTGGGTATGCATCTGCATGCCCTGCAGCATCTCGACGAACCGGCCGATGTTCGCGTCATCGAGCGGCGCGTCGATTTCGTCCAGGAGACAGAACGGACTCGGACGGTACTTGAAGATGGCAAACATCAGTGCCATCGCGGTGAGCGCCTTCTCGCCACCCGACAGCAACTGCACGCTCTGAAGGCGTTTGCCCGGGGGCATGGCGACGATATCGATTCCGCTCTCGAGTTGATCGTGCTCGTCCAGAAGGATCAGGCCCGCCTTTCCGCCGCCGAAGAGCGTCGTAAAGGTGCCTTCGAAGTTCTGATTGATGATCGCGAAGGCCTCGCGAAAGCGTTCCTTCGTGGTCTTGTCGATCTTCTTGATCGCCTCGCCGGTTGATGCAATCGCATCCACGAGATCTTTGCGCTGCGTGGTGAGGAACGTGTGGCGGGATTCCAGGTCATCGAACTGATCGATCGCCATCATGTTGACGGCGCCCATCTTCTCGATCTTGGCGCGCAGGTCGGCCACCATGTCGTCCGGCGTCATCGTCGCCGCCGCTGCAGATGGGGCCGCGGGTTCGTCGACAACGCTTCCCTCGGCGACCGCCATTACTGCCGTCGCGTCATCCTCTACTTCAGCCGCTTCCGGAGCGTCATCCACCGGCTTCGGGCTGGCCAGCATGCCGTCGCGTTCCAGTTGATCGACCTCGGCGGTGACCTCTTCGAGGGTGGCCTGCACCGACTCGCTGCACGACGAGGCCAGGTGCGTGAGATCGGCTTCCGCCGTAGCCCTCGCCACGTCGAAGTGCGCGACCTCGGAGCGGTAGCCCTCCAGGGTGCGGCGCGACTCCTTGATCCGCACTTCGTGCGCGTCGAACTGTGTCCGCAGTGTCTGGGACAGATCGTCCGCGACGCGGACCTGCTCTTTCAGTGCGTCGAAGGTACGGAGGTCGGCATCGAGCCGCGCTTCTGACGACACGATCGCTTCGCTCAATTCGGTCCGGCGTGTCTGCGCGCGGCCGAGATCCTCCCGTCGCCGCGCGACCCGGTTCTCGAGGTCGCTGGAGGCCTCCTCCAGGCGCTGGATCTCGATTGCCAGGCCGCTCGCCCGCTCCACGAGGCCCGCATGCGCCGCCTTCGCTTCCGCGGTACGGGCACCCTGTGCCTGCGCCGCCTCGCGAGCCTCGAACAGCTTTCGCTGCGCGGTGTTCAGGAGCTCGTCAGCGGTGCGCTGTTCACCTTCGATCCGCGCCGAAGACTCCCGCGCCTCTTCGTGTCGGGCCTCTTGAACGCGGAGCTCCTCTTCGGAGGTGCGGCGCTCGTTGGCAATCTGCTGCTGTTTACGCGCGACCCGGTCTCCCGCGCCGCGCGCATTGCCACTCTGCAGTTCGTAGCCGACGATGCCTTTCTCCTGGCGGTGAATTTCGCCCTGGAGGGACAGGATCGACGATTCGGCACCCGCGATGATCACGCCGAGGTTGGCGATCTCATCACCCAGACGATCGACCAGCAGCCGATCGACCTCGCCGCGCTCGCGAAGCTCCTTGATTTCGCGCTTGGTTGTCAGGATCCCGCGTGCCTCGGCCCGGGCGCCGCCCTCGACAACCTGCGCGCCCCGGAACACGTCGCCATCCAGCGTCGCGATCGGCGCCGAGGTCGTCGTTGCGGCAGCCCGACCCGACTCGAAGCTCGGAGCAATCCACCTCCCGGACAGGGCGACGGTGATCGCGTCCGCGGCGGCACCGGTGACTCGAGCCACCTGTGTGACCGGGATCAATCCTTCGATCGACGCGGCGGCCGGCGCACTCGGGCCAGCTTCGGCGACCAGAAAACCGACGCGTCCAGCTTCCTTCGTCCTCGCAAACTGCAATCCCGCCTGCGCGTGACCGTGCGTAGGAACGACGACATGCTGGAGGAGATCTCCGAGACCGGCTTCAACGGCGCGCTCGTATCCGGCTTCAACTTCAAGGAAGTCAGCGACCGAACCCATCTGCGCTACGTCGTGCGCGGATTCGGCGAGAACGAGCCTCGCGGCGTCACCGTATTCGGCGCGAGCGGCGGCGAGCTCCTCGAGCGACCGCAAGCGGCCGAGCAGTCCGGCGAGCTGGTGCTCCCGGCTGCGATACTCACGGGTGCGTGCGTCGCGATCGGTGCGTGCACCGGCAAGCTCCGATTCACGTGTGGCCCGCTCGACCCTCAAGGCGTCCATCGCATCGCGGGCGCGAGTCATCGCCTCTTCAGCGGCGGCAAGCTCGAGTAAGGCGCGATCGGCCTCGACGCGGAGATCGCTGCTTTCGACTTCGAGCTTGTGGAGCTGCTCCCGGATCCGTGCGCGCGCGCCGGCAGCGTGCTCCATCGCGTGACGCAGCGCGGTGGCGGCGTTGACCGCGGCGAATACCTCGCTGCGCGCCGCTTCGACATCCCCCTCGAGGCCCTCGATGTTCCGCTGCAGCGCGGCGTATGCCTCCTCTTCGGCCTTCATCGCACCCGACGCATCGGTCCGCTCCGCGGCGGCGCGCGCCTGCGCGTCGCGGCGGGCTTCCAGCTCGAGCCGCGCCGGTTCGCGTCGTGCGTCGAGCTGCTGGACCTCCTGCTCGATCTCGAGCGCGCTCCGCGACAGGTTCTCGACCTGCTGTTTGTCAAACGCAATCTGCTGCTGCAGTCGCCCGATTTCGAGCTCGCTGGCGTGTGCTGCCTCCCGCGCACTGGTGGTCGTCGAATCGGCCTCGATCAACTCCAGGCGCAGACGCTCGAGAGTGGCTTCGACCTCGGCGAGGTGCGCGGCGGCGGCGCCCTCTCGCTCACGGGCCTCTGCCAGGCGGGTCCGGGCCGATTCGATCGACTGGCCGAGGGCACGGTAGCGATTGGCGAACTGGACCTTCTCCCACCGGCGCAGTTCGTCACGCAGTCTGCGGTAGCGGCGCGCCGTGGCGGCCTGCCGCTTCAACGTGCCGCGTTGCTTCTCGACCTCGAAGACGATGTCGTCGACGCGCGTGAGGTTCTGCTGCGCGGCTTCGAGTTTGAGTTCGGCCTGGCGGCGGCGGCTCTTGTACTTCGTGACCCCAGCCGCTTCCTCGATCAACTGGCGGCGATCCGTGGGCCGCGCGCTCAGAATCTGGCCGATCTTGCCCTGCTCGATGACGGCATAGGCCTTCACGCCAAGCCCCGAATCCATGAGCAGATCCTGGACGTCACGGAGGCGGCAGCTCTCGCCGTCGATCAAATACTCGCTCTCGCCGGACCGATAGAGCCGCCGCATCAACTCGACATCCTTCACAATCAGCGGCGGCTCTTCCTCGACCGCAACACCGCCAGCGAGCATCAGCTCCCCGGACACGCCGCTCATCCCGAGCCGCGTACTCCCACCCTCGTGCCCGGAAGGCACGCGGGCGGCGACGCCGGAGAGCTTCAGACGCACCTCCGCAGCCGCCGTCGGCTTGCGTGCATCGCTGCCGCCGAAGATGACATCTTCCATGCGGTCGCCGCGGAGACTCTTCGCACTCTGCTCGCCCAGCACCCACGTGAGTGCGTCCACCACGTTGCTCTTTCCGCATCCATTGGGTCCGACAATCGCGGTCACACCCGCGTCGAACGTGAGCTCGGAACGATCAGGGAAGCTCTTGAAGCCGGCGATTTCGATTCGGTTCAGCCGCATGGTGTCAGCGTCCTTACTGTGGCCCTGGACCGGCAGCAGCCGGCCCGCACGAACTGCGTAGCAAACAAAAAAAGCTGCGCCCGCGTCGGGACGAACCCGACCGGGAAGCAGCTGGGAGCGCTTCTACAAGGGGCACGGATGCGACGGCCTCTCGAAGAAAGCCGGCGCCAGAACCCTGGAGATTCAGGAGGTATGAGTGATGTAACAAGAGACCGTTGAATCCGCTGCCAACACCCTACCCAGAGTGGAGTGGCCCCTGGCCACGGAAAACGGTCGTCAGTCTAACAAGACACCATACCTAGGGCAAGAGCAAAATAAGGCCCCACTATCTTGGGGCAAAGCCCTACCGTGGAGATTCCAGCCCGCGCCCGCTCTTGGCCTTCGACAGCGCCGTGAGGCGGGCCGCTTCTCCGAACTGGTTGAGAGCAAACTGGGCCTGCGGATCCTGCATGATCAGGTTGCGCCGCGCCTCCGAGATGCCAAACAGGGCGAGGTCGATGTCGTAGTGCATCATGGCGCGGATAAAGGCCTGATCCTTCGCAAACGCCGCGTCGTCGATCTTCACCTTCTGCGTCTCGAGCATCTTGCGGAAGTCGCTCATCATCGCATCGGTGATGGTGAAGCCTCGCGCAATCTCTTTCTTATTCTTGTTGGCATCGGCCAGGCGGGTATCACCCTGGGCGCGGAACTGGTCGGCGAACTGCGCGAATGCCTGCCGAGCGTAAAGCTGCCGGCCAAACTGCGTTGGCGCAAACCCCTCGACGGGGCCGGCGAGGAACTTGTCAGGCTGAATGCCACCGCCACCGTAGACCTTGCGTCCACCGTCGGTGTATTTCAGATCCGCAGCTGACCGATCTTTCTCTTCGGTCTGGTCCTTGAGCGAGTACATCAGGTAGTCGTCGAAGGAACCGTCCCACGGACGCTGAATCAGCCGGCCGCTGGGCGTGTAGTAGCGGCCAGTCGTGACCGCCACACCGGCGTCGCCGGCGACTTTATAAACCGACTGGACGAGCGCCTTGCCAAAGGTCGTTTCACCGACGATCAGGGCGCGATCGTGATCCTGCAGCGCGCCGGAGACGATCTCCGATGCGCTCGCGCTGTTCCGGTTGACCATCACGACCAGCGGAAGCTTCGTGTACTCACTCACTTCGGTCGCGTGATAGTCCTGGTCCGAATTGGGGACCCGTCCACGCTGGTAGACGATCAGATCGCCCTTCGGCAGGAAGCGATTCGAGATGCGGATGGCCTGATCGAGGAGACCACCCGGATTGTCGCGGAGGTCGAACATCAGCCGCTTCATGCCTTTGCCGGCCAGGTCCTGCAGCGCGGTTTCCAGTTCCTTGTCGGACGTCTCGGAGAACTCGGCCAGCTTCACGTAGCCGGTCTCGTTGTCGATCATGAACGCGCCGCGGACCGTGGTGATGTTGACCGCGTCGCGCACGACGTTCATCTCGATGAAGCCTTCGTAGCCGCGTCGGCGGATCGAGATATTGACGGGCGTTCCCTTGTGGCCCTTCAGCCGGCTCACCGCCTGCTGCGTCGTCCAGCCCTTCATGTCTTCGGATTCGACGCGCGCGATGACGTCGCCGCGGCGCAGACCGCTCTTGTAGGCCGGCGAACCTTCGAAGATCGCCTGTATGGTGATGTCTCCGTCAATCGATGCGATCGTCACGCCCAGGCCGGCGTAGCTGCCTGACTGACGCTCGCGCATCGCCGCATATTCTCTGGGATCGAAGAAGCTCGAATGTGGATCGAGCGTGTGCAGCAGTCCGTCGATGGAACTGTGAACAAGACGCTCCACGGGCACCGCCTCGACATACTCGCTCTCTACTTTTGCGAGTGCCTCGGTGTAGATGCGGTACTGTTGTGTGACCTCGTCCTGTGCGGTAGCGACATCACCGCCAAAGACACCACCGAGAAGAGCCGACAAGGCGACGGCCACCAGGGCCGCCGGAATAAACCGAGGACTGCGCATAAACGGCATCGTAACAGACCAAGTGTAACGCCCGCAACGACTTCCGGGCATAATAGAGGATAGCGCCAGCTTGACCCTGCGGGCAGGCGGTTCCTATAATTCGACGACTACGGCGGCGTTTCGGCCGCTCCGGCAACGCATCACCAAGGATTTATATGCTTCCATCAGTTGGGATCCCGGAGTTGATCATCATTCTGACGATCGCGCTGATTGTTTTCGGCCCCCGGAAGCTGCCGGAGCTCGGCCGTTCGCTGGGTCGCAGTCTGAACGAATTCAAACGCGCCTCGAACGAACTGAAGAATACCCTCGAAGACGAAATCCGGGTCGAGGACCAGCGCTCGACCGAAAGCCAGCGTCCGCCCGAGTCCATCCCAGTCCGTGACGGCGTCGACGACGTGGTGCCGCGCACCAAAAGCGACCAGGCATAAGTCGCATGGCGCTCGTCCCCTTCCCGTCTCCGGGCCGGCCGGACGATGACCGTATTGAACTCACTGACCCCGAGGAATTGAATGACGACTCGAGGATGTCCTTCCTCGAGCATCTGGACGAGCTGCGCAAGCGGCTGATCTACTCGGTCTACGCCCTCGTCGCCGGCTGCGCCATCGCCTTCCTTTTCGTGGGGAGGATCCAGAATGCGCTTTGGACGCCTCTCGTCGAGCGCCTCCAGGAAGTTCGGCCTGGCGCCGCATTCATGTACACGGCCGGGTTCGAGCCGTTCATGCTGACGATGAAGATCGGAGCGCTCGCGGGGTTGATGCTCGCGACGCCGCTGATCATGTACCAGCTCTGGCTGTTCATTGCCCCAGGGCTGTACGCCAACGAGAAGAAGTACGCCATCCCGTTCGTACTGTTCTGCACGATCTTCTTCGTCCTCGGCGCGACGTTCTCCCACATGGTGGCCTTCCCCTGGGCGTGGGAGTGGTTCATCGGCTGGCAGACGACATACATGGAGTTCAGGCCGTCGATTGCGGAGACCTTCGGTCTCTACGTGAAGATGCTGCTGGGAATGGCGCTGGTCTTCCAGATGCCCACGGTCGTGTTCTTTCTCGCCCGCATGCGGATGGTCACGGCGCGCTTTCTTGCCCGCAACACCAAGTACGCGGTCCTGATCATCTTCATCATCGCGGCGGTGATCAGCCCCGGCACCGATGTCGTTTCCCAGGCCATCATGGCCGGCCCGATGCTCGCGCTCTACGCCTTCAGCGTCCTCGTTGCGTGGGTCGTCGCCCCGCGTAAGCCCCGCGAACGCGCCTGATTTTCGGCCTTCCAATTTGTAATTCGGCGTTTTCCGCGCCCAATTTTGCCGTATTATGGATGAGTTAATGGCTCGGCCTTACGTCGCTGATCGACGTGCGGATTGTGAGCCCCAGAGGCCAGCACCATGAAAAGTATCGCCGGGTGTATCGCGGCGCTCGTTTGCGTCGCCACCACGCCCGCATTTGCACAGACCGCCAGCCGCCCGGCACAGCCGGCCGAGACCCGGCCCGCGACGACAACCGCATCCGGGGACACCGGCCTGTGGTTCGTGCCTACCGGAGAGATCCTGCCGGCGCGCAAATGGTCGTTGAGCGGCTACTACGTGAACTTCGACTACCAGCAGGGATTCACAGACGTGTCACGGTTCCCGCTCACCGCGGGCTACGGCATCGCGGACCGCTTCGAACTGTTTGGTAACTTCAACCCGGTCACTCGCATCGACCGCGACCTGCGGCCGCTGTTCAGTCCACTGCTGCCGACCGCGGGCGGCGTGGTCAACGAATATCCATTCGTCAACGACGGGTGGAGCGGCAATCAGCTCGGCGACCTGTGGCTCGGCGCCAAGTTCAATCTCACATCGCAGTACCGTCAGCACCCGGTCGCGTTTGCGATTCGCGGCATGGCAAAAGTGCCGACCGCAAGTGACGAGGACGGCGCTGGCACAGGGAAGATGGACTTCGCATTCGACGGGATCCTGAGCAAGGAGCTCAACCAGCGCGTCGAGCTCTCTGGATTCGGCGGAATGATCTTCCGCGGCGATCCGGACACGTTCGATCTGCAGAACGGGATCCGGTGGGGTGTTGGCGCCGGATTTCCGACTCGCAGGAGCCTGCGGCTGACAGCGGAACTCCACGGCGAGCAGTACCTCGATGATGCCGTTCGCTTCACCGGTGCGCAGACCCAGACGATCCCGATCGACTCCGAGCAGGACGGCCCGATCAACGCGTCGCTCGGGCTGACGTGGCAGGGGCGGAATGGCTTCTTCGCGGGGGCCGCGGTCAACTACGGCCTACGCTTCGACGGCCGCAGTCAGTTCGGGAGCTTCGAGGACGAGGGCGGCGATTACGCCGGCTTCCAGTTTCGACTTGGGTATCACCCTGGCACGCGCATCTACGTTCCGCCCGCACCACCGGCACCGCCGCCGCCCGTCGCTCAAAACCGCCCACCGACGGTGCGGGCGCGCTGCGAGCCATGCACGGTCGAAGTCGGCAAAGTCTCAACGGTTACCGCGGATGCGACCGATCCGGACGGCGATGCACTGACCTACCGCTGGAGCGCGGCGTCCGGCACACTCGCCAACCCCGGCGATCGGCAGACGCCGTGGACCGCGCCGATGCAGGAAGGGCCGGTTCCGGTCACGATCGAGGTCCGCGATTCGACGGGCGCCACCGCCACCGACGCGGTCACGATCCAGGTCGTTCGACCGGCGGTCGCGCAGTTCGTCTTCGAAGACGTCCATTTCGATTTCGACCGCTATTCACTGCGGCCCGAAGCCACGCGCGCTCTCGACGAGGCGATCAAGGCGCTCCAGGCTGACGCGACATTGCGCCTCCAGGTGGAAGGTCACACCTGCAACATCGGCACGGCCGAATACAATCTGTCGCTCGGCGAGCGCCGCGCCAACTCGGTGCGCGATTACTTGACCAGCCGCGGCATCGGCGTCGACCGGCTGCAGACCATCAGCTACGGTGAAGAGCGTCCCAAGCACGACAACGCCCGAGAAGAGACTCGTCGTCTCAACCGCCGTGCCGCGCTCGTGGTCCGCCTCCAGAGATAAACGCAGCCGTTCGATTCCGTCGGCCGGATACCAGGGGCAGGACGCGCGTCCTGCCCTTTTCTTTTGGTTCTGATAGATTCTCCCCGACCCCATGACGATCAAGCCGTCCTCCGGTGCGGAGATTCGCAGTCTGACCACGGCGCTCGCCTCCGACGACGACGTGATCCGCGAGACGGCGGTGGCGCGCCTAACGATCTTTGGACCGCGCGCGGTCGATCGCGTCATCGCTTCCTATGCGGCTGCAGGCCGGAACACGAGGCGAACGATCCTGCGCGTTCTCGAAGCCATCGCCGACCCGCGCGGCCTGTCGCTCGCGCGCCAGGCCTTGAGTGAAGGTGGAGACGTTGCGATCGCTGCCACCGGCAGCTTGCGGGCATTGCTGGATTCACCGGTGACCGACACGTCCACCGAAGCCTTTGATGCGCTGGTCGAAGCGGCGATGGACAAGAAGACCGAGCGGCGCGTTCGCCTCGCCGCACTCGACGCGCTCCGCGACATGCCTGAAGACGTCCGCATACGCGTAGCGGACGCCCTCAAGGGCGACAGCGACCCGGAGATTCGATCCGGTCTGTCGCAGACTCAGCGCCCGACGGTTGCAGATTCGTTGTGGCGCGACGCCGCTGAAGGTAACCTGGGCGACGATCCCGCACAGCTGCGAGAGGCGCTGGTCACACGCGGAGGGTCCACGGCACTGGGCGTGTTACAGAAAATGGTCGATGCCGTCCGCCTTCGTGAGGAGGCCGTGACGTCCGCGGCACAGCAGGACGGGTGGAGAGCGCTGCGCGGAGCGTTGCACCAGGCGCTCGCACTACGCGGCAGCAATGTCGCGGTCTACGACCTGCGCGAGACATTCGAGTCTGCCGGCGGCGGCCTTCCGGCAACGTTCCTCGCCGCCGTCCACGTCGTTGGCGATGAGTCCTGCCTGGCGCCGATCGCTGCCGCCTACAGCGCGCACGCCGACGAGCGGTGGCGGCAACAGCTGACCACCGCCTTCGGCACAATCGCGGCACGCGAAAAGATCACCGCACGGAGCCCGACGCTGAAGCGCATCGCTACTCGATGGCCAGAGGCGGCGGCAGCGCTCAGTACGACTTTGCGAACCAGGCCTCGACCGACGACTCCCGCCCGCACTTGATGCAGGTGCCGGCGACCCCTCGACCAGGCTCGGGGTCGCCCTGAGGCTCTCGAAGGGCGACGCGCTCGGCGCCGAACGGGATATTCCTGACGGTCGCCTGGGTGTCGGCTTTGATCGCGTTTTCGCACTCGGCGCTGCCGCACCATCCAGCGATCAGAAAGCCGGGTCGGCCCTCCATCAGCTTCTTGAACTCGTCGTACGTGCTCACACGCTGCGTGTGCTCCTCCCGATATTTCAGCGCGCGATCGTAGAGCCCCTTCTGGATATCGTCGAGCAGCGCCGTCACCGCCGCGCCGATCCCATCGATCGCGACGGACGACTTCTCACGGGTGTCGCGCCGCGCGATCATCACGGCTGATTTCTCGATGTCTTTGGGCCCGATCTCGATGCGGAGCGGCACACCGCGGAGCTCCCATTCGGCGAACTTCCAGCCCGGCGTATACGCGTCACGATCATCGAGCTTGACGCGGACTCCGGCCTCGAGGAGTTCGGCCTGCAGCTCGCGCGCCTTCGGCAGCACGGTCTCCTGCCAGTTACCGCGGGGAATCGGGATGATCACCACCTGGTAGGGCGCAATCCGCGGCGGCAGGATCAGCCCGCTGTCGTCGCCGTGGGTCATGATCAAGCCGCCGATCAGCCGCGTCGACACGCCCCATGACGTCGTCCAGACGTGCTGCACTTCCTTCTCGCGCCCCTGGAACTGGATCTCGAAAGCCTTCGCAAAATTCTGCCCGAGGTTGTGGGAGGTGCCGGCTTGCAGGGCGCGCCCATCGCCCATCAGCGCCTCGATCGAGTAGGTCTTGGAGGCACCGGCAAACTTCTCGCTCTCGCTCTTCTGGCCGTCGACCACCGGCATCGCAAGCTCCGTCTCGGCGAACTCCTTGTAGAGCGCGAGGATCTTGAGCGTCTCCTCCTGCGCCTCCGCTTCGGTTTCGTGCGCCGTATGACCTTCCTGCCAGAGGAACTCGGTCGTCCGCAGGAAGGGGCGCGTCACCTTCTCCCACCGGACAACGTTGGCCCACTGGTTGATCAGAACCGGCAGGTCGCGCCACGACTTGATCCACTTCGCGTACATCGTGCCGATGATCGCTTCAGAGGTCGGACGAACGATCAGCGGCTCGGCCAGCTCTTCATCCCCGCCGCGCGTGACCCACGCCACTTGTGGCGCGAACCCTTCGACGTGCTCCTTCTCCTTCATCAGAAGACTGGCCGGAATGAAGAGAGGGAAGTACGCGTTGACGTGACCCGTGGCCTTGAAGCGGCGATCGAGCCCCTGCTGGATCAGCTCCCAGATCGCATAGCCGTAGGGACGGATGGCCATGCAACCCTTGACGTCGGTGTAGTCGGCCAGCTCGGCGCGGCGCACCACGTCGAGATACCAGCGCGAGAAGTCCTCGGACTGTGGCGTGATCTCGGTGACCTTGCCGTCCTTCTTGCCGCCTGCGTCCTTGTTGTCTTTCCCGCCGCCCTGCTCCGCCATTGCCGCAATCCTCACTTCGTCCGCGATCGTCAACCGACGATGGATGACCGTCGATCCGAGATCCTGTTTTTCCAGTTTATATCGTCGCGCTGGGGGTAATCGTCGCGATAGTGTGCGCCGCGGCTCTCTTCGCGCCGCAGCGCCGCACGAGCGATGAGCCAGGCGACAGTGAGGACGTTGACGGCGCGCCACCCCTGGAGGTCGAACCGCGCGCCGTCGCGAATACGTGCGTCGGCCTGCCGCCACGCGGGCTCCAGCTCCTGGAGCGCCGCCCGGAGCCTCTCGGCGTCGCGAAACAGCCCCACCTGGCGCCACATCACGTCGCGGACGTCGAGGCTACCCGTCGTCCCTGGCTCGAGTGCCTGGGGGGTCGCCTGCGTCGGTCCATTTCGCGCACCAGCACGATCTGGCGCATCGGGCCGCAGGGGAGCAGGGCCGCTCGTTCCTGCGTCTGCCCTCATAGCGGCGCCGGCTCGGGCGCCGAACACCAGGCCCTCGAGCAATGAATTGCTCGCAAGGCGATTCGCGCCGTGAACCCCTGTGCACGCCACCTCACCGGCCGCATACAGACCCAGAAGCGTTGTTCGACCGTCCAGGTCGGTCTCGACGCCACCCATGAGGTAGTGAGCCGCCGGCCCCACCGGAATGGGGTCGCACGCCAGGTCGAGGCCGGCGCACCGGCACGCCTCGGAGATCAACGGAAACCTGGCGTGCACATAGGCAGCATCCAGCTGCTGAAGCGACAGGTAGACCGGTGCGCCGGTCCGGTCCTCTTCGCGAGCGATAGCACGGGACACACGATCGCGCGAGGCGAGATCACCGGCACTCTCGTAGCGCGCAACGAACGCCTCACCCGCGCTGTTGATCAGGCGCGCGCCCTCGCCGCGGAGGGCCTCCGACAGAAGGAATCGCGGCTGGCCCGAAACCTTGAGTGCAGTCGGATGGAACTGCACGAACTCGAGATCCACGACCGCCGCGCCGGCGCGGAATGCCATCGCGACGCCGTCCCCTGTCGCAACAGCCGGATTGGTGGTCTCGCGATAGACCTGACCGGCACCGCCAGTGGCGAGCAGGACGGCGTCCGCCCGCGCCTCGTGCAGCGCACCGTCGGGACCGATGAAGCGCGCGCCCGCACATCGTCCGCTCTCGACGATCAGATCGACGACGCGCGCATGCGCGTGCGCGGTGACACCAGGCAGCTTGGCGGCGCGCTGCCAGAGCGTCCGCCCGATCTCGCGTCCGGTCGCGTCACGGGCATGCAGCACGCGGCGGGCGCTGTGCGCGCCCTCGATCGCCAGCGCCGGCGTGCCGTCGTGCTCGCGGTCGAACTGGGCGCCCCACTCGATCAACTCTCGGACGTAGCGAGGGCCGTTCTCCACCAGCACGTGCACGGCACGAGCGTCACACAGGCCGTCGCCGGCGGCGATCGTATCCTCGGCGTGAAGCTGAGGGGAATCGTCTGCGCCAATAGCCGCCGCGATTCCGCCCTGTGCATAGCCGGTATTGCCCTCCTCGGGCTCGGCCTTCGTCAGAATGAGAATGTCGCCGGCGCCGCTCAACTCGGCGACCGCGCGCAGGGCGGCGATGCCGCTGCCAATAATGAGGAAGGAGTGTGTGCCGATGCTGTTATCCTACCACCCGCTCTCATGACGCCTGCCGCGACTTCCCAGCCGTCACGCATCAGCGTGCGAACACCGTCCGCCGAGTATGCCGTCACGATCGGCGGTGGCATATCCGCGAGGCTGGTCGGTATCCTCGACGATGTCCGGTTCCCGGCGCGACGGTTCATCGTCTCGAGCACCACCGTGTGGCGCCTGCACGGGGACCGCTTTCAGTCCCTGACGGCAGAAGAGCCAATCCTCATTCCTGACGGTGAGCGATTCAAGACCCTCTCGACCGTTGCCAGGATCTACGACGCCCTCGTGCGGGCACAAGCGGATCGCGGGGCTGGCGTTGTGGCGATAGGGGGCGGCGTCGTCGGGGACGTGGCGGGCTTCGCGGCCGCGACGTTCTTGCGCGGGTTGCCCGTCGCGCAAGTACCCACGACCCTGCTCGCGCAGGTCGATAGTGCGATCGGCGGAAAGACCGGCGTCAACCATCCGGCAGGCAAGAACCTAATCGGCGCCTTTCATCAACCCGCGGCCGTCATCGTCGATCCAGAGGTGCTTGGGACACTACCAAGACGCGAGTTTCGCGCCGGGCTCTACGAGGTCGTGAAGTGTGGCGTCATCGCCAGCCGTTTGCTGTTCGAGAGGGTCGCGAGCGGGCTGCCGGCGCTATTCGCCCGCGACACCGCCGTCCTGCTTCCGACTATCGCCGAGTGCTGCCAGATCAAAGCAACAGTCGTCGGCGAGGATGAGCGTGAATCCGGCAGACGCAGGATCCTGAACTTCGGCCACACCGCCGGGCACGCACTCGAAGCCGTGACAAAGTACCGGCGCTTTCGGCACGGCGAGGCGGTCGGGTACGGCATGCTCGTGGCCGCCGAACTCGCCTGCGTCCGTGGCTCGCTGTCCGCGGCAGACAGGGACGGCTTACGAGCGCTGATCGTCGCGATGGGTCCGCTGCCGCCAGTTGCCGACCTTGACGCGACGGAGGTCGTCGAAGCGGTGGCTCGCGACAAGAAGGTCATCGACGGCAAGCTGCATTACGTGCTGCCCGTGGCTATCGGGGAGACCGTTATAGCGGACGACGTAACCGGCGCGGAGTTGGAACAAGCGTTGCGCGCTGTCGGCCTCCGAGCCCGCTAGAGCACTTTGCACGTCGCACGTGCTAGTCGATTCTGTGTTCTTTGAGTTTGCTGAGGAAGGCTTTGTACGTCACGCCGAGGACCTCTGAGGCGCGGCCCTTGTTCTGATCCACTTCTTTCAGCACGTGCTGAATCTTGCGCTTCTCGGCTTCTGCGGCGCCGCGGCGCGCCACCTCGTTCAGGCTGCCGGTAAGATCGAAGGACGCCCAGGGATCCGGCGCCTCCGGAACGTTCTGCGACGGCTCGACAAATGACAGGCTCAACTGCCTCGGCTGGATGGTCTCACTTTCCGAGAGAATCACCGCCCGCTCGATGCAGTTCTGCAACTCGCGGACGTTGCCAGGCCAGTGATAGCGTTCGAGGTGCTCCTGCGCTTCGGGAGAAATCGACAGTGTCTTCTTCTTCAAGTCGCGGCAGAACCGGTCGACGAAGTAGCGCGCCAGGACGGCGATATCGCCCTTTCGCTCGCGCAACGGCGGAACGGTGATCGGAAACACCGAGAGGCGGAAGAAGAGGTCCTCGCGAAAACGCCGCGCCGCGACCTGCGCGCGGAGGCCCCGGTTGGTCGCCGCCACCAGCCTGACGTCCACTTGTACGGACGCGGTGCCGCCAACCCGTTCGAACCGACGCTCTTCCAGCGCCCGCAGGATCTTGGCTTGCAGCGACAACGGCAGGTCGCCGATCTCGTCGAGGAACAGCGTTCCGCGATGCGCCATCTCGAACTTCCCGAGCTTCCGACCAACGGCGCCGGTGAACGCCCCCTTCTCGTGACCGAACAGTTCCGTCTCGAGCAGTGTCTCGGGAATGGCGGCGCAGTTGATCGCAACAAACGGCATCGCCGAGCGATCGCTCAAGGCGTGAAGCGAGCGCGCGAACAGCTCCTTGCCGGTACCGCTCTCGCCCTCGATGAGCACGGTCGTATCGGTGGTCGCGGCACGCTCGAGTGATGCGAACACCTTGCGCAACGACGCATCGGCGCCGACGATCAGGGGAGCGCCCCGCCGGACGGCGAGTTCCTCCTTCATCAGGAGATTCTCGGTGGCCATGCGGCGCTGTTCCAGCGCCCGGTGGACGAGAAGCAGGAGATGGTCGGGATCGACAGGCTTGCCCAGGAAGTCGAGTGCGCCTTCCTTCATCGCCCGCACGGCATCCTCGATGCTTCCGTATGCCGTCATGACGATCACCGGCGTATCGGCGTCGATGTCTTTGGCGGCCCGTAGAACGCCGAACCCGTCGCCTTCCGGCAGCCGCAGATCCGAAAGCACGAGCGAGGGCTGCGACTCCTGCAGCTGCTGAACGGCCTCGACCTGGTCACGCGCCTCGACAACGTCATGGCCCTGGCTCTCCAGGGCATGACGCAGCATTGCGCGCAGGGAGTCCTTGTCCTCGACGATGAGAATGCGAGCGGGGGCGGGCACGCGGGTCGAGATTAGCGCAGCCAACCGGGGGGGACGCTCGCGCGGCGGGCCTCCTCCTCGATGTCGTTGATTTTCTTCCTGGACAATTCGACTTCGGTCTTAAGCCGGTCCATCTCGTGGATCGCTTTGACTCGCTCCTCGCTGATCTGCGCGCGCTGGTAGGGATCATCACGCGACGAAAAGTCGTTGGTCAGGGAATTAATGCGGGTCTGGAGGGCGAGCGCAAACATTTCGTTGCGGCCGAGCACCTCCCGTTCCTGGTTCATGCGTGCCTTCCACCAGGCTTCGTCCTTCGCCGGCTCCGCTGGCTTGTCGCTCTTCTCGTCCGGCTTGGCCGTCGCCGCTGGCGTCGTCCCCGCGGGTGGCGGTGCCGCAACGGTGCCCCTCGGCAGATCGTCGTTCGTCACGACCTTGCCGGCACCGGACGCTTTCAGCGCCTTCCGCCGTTCCTGCTCCTCGAGTGCCAACTCCCCGAGGGTTGGCTTCTGTAAAGCGAGCACGGACGCAGGCGCGAGGAGTGCCACACCCAGAATGGCTGCGAGCACGGATTTGCTTGACATCGGTCCGGTCATTTTACCACCGCCCTTCCCGCCACGAAATGATTCTCACCGGCGCCGGCGCCGGCGTATCGCGGCCGATTGCCGCGTCGATCACCTGCCGTCCACCCCTGGGTCCGAGCGCGTGTCCATGCAGCAGGATCACTCCATTGGAGTCGATTGCCGCATTGCCATCACCGTCTTCCGGATCGTCCGCCACCCAGACGACCACATACATCGCGCTGTCGATGCGGCCCGCCGGCAGCCAGTCCGCGGCTCGCCCCCAGGCGAACATCTGCCACACCGGTGTGTCGGCTCCCCAGCTCCGTCCGCCCAGGGCCCGCTCCTGAACGTCGCTCGTAAGCGACGGCGGACCGCAACAAAGAGTCACAACGTCGCCGCCGGGGAGCGTCCGCTGACCGATCGCGGCGCCGTCCGTAAAGGACGACACCGCGCCCCCGGCCAGGACCGTGCTCCAGTCGGACTGAGCCGCCAGGTCATGGACCGCTTGCGCGAGCGCCGCTTCAGACACGTAGAGCGTCTCTCGCCCCTGGCGGAAGTTCGCCGCGATCAGCGTCTCGGTGCGGCTCGCGACCGACACCGCCGCACCGATCGCGCCGAGAACCAGCACCAGCATGATGACCAGGAGCAGAGCCGCGCCGGTCTCGTTGCCCCAACGACAGATGCGGACCGCCATCGCTACCCTCCCGCCCGCAGCGCCACCGTGAAGGTGACCGCCATGGCGCCCCCACGAGGGTTCCCGCTCGACAGCCGAAGTGTGGCCTTCACGGCGCGGATGCCGAGCAGGTCCGCGTCGAACATCCGCATGCCGGATCCACGAAACGGACCGTCGGTGAACGCGGCGATCGGCAGGGTTTCCATTCGATCCGCGAAATATTCGAACGTCAGCGCCTCGACATTGTCGGCAATCGCAAACGTCCCGCCGGCCTCACTGCGCCGGAGCTGCCTCGTCGCTGCGTCGACCACGTAGCTCGCCTCTACGAGCTGGGCGATCTCTGATCCCGTGGGATACGTTGCCGAACGGGATCCGACCCCCGCGCCGAGGACGAGAACACCCGGACCGATCGCGTCGACGACGAGGCCGTCCATCTGGCCCGACGGATCGAATACGACGGCCCGCATACCGACGGTGAAGCCGCACGCAGTCGTCAGCAGTGGGCATCCGCCCGGTTCCAGGAGCGCGATGGCGGAGCCCGGATCGAGCGGCTGCGCCAGCCGACTTCGCGCCGCCAGCGGCGGCACGTATCGGATCGTCACGGCGTTGGTCGACGCGGAGGTCGAAGCCGCGGTCACCCATCGAGGTTCTACCCCCGGC
>JACDDJ010000286.1 GCA_013817065.1 Acidobacteriota bacterium | reverse complement strand
GCCCAGATTGAGCAGGAAATTGCAATGCTTTTCCGAGACTTGGGCGCCGCCCAAAGTCATTCCCCGGCAACCCGCCGCATCGATCAGCGCCCACGCCTTGTGGCCCGGCGGGTTTTTGAAGGTGGAGCCGCCGGTGCGGCTGCGGATCGGCTGCGTTTCCTCGCGCGCCTTGGCGATGCGGTCCATCTCGGCGCCGATTTTCGCCGGATTGCCCGGCGTTCCGCGCAACGTCGCGGCGATCACCACCGCGCCTTCGGGCACGGTGACGCTTTGCCCGATGGCTGAGATCTTTCCGTTCTCGATCAGGATCGCGCCCCGTTCGATGGCCGGACCCGCCGCCGTCAGGATCGTCGCATTCCGAATCACCGTTGCTCTCGACGGGAACGGGCGATAGGTCGACGCATACGCGTTCTCGGACGAAGCGGGCTTCGGGGGCTGGGACGACGACTGCTGCGCCGATGGTGTCCCCTGCTGAAGGACGAGCAGGGCCAGAGCCACCAACGGGGACACGAACGAAAATCTCATGCGGAAAGCCTCCAGGGACCAGCATTCTGGCTCGACACGCCTGCGCGACGCCAGCGACGAGCGACGAGGTGCGGATGGCGGGACCGGGGCACCCGGACGCCCGGCACCTGAGTTGCTTGGACGTGGATCATGTCGAGCACACTCAACAACGCACTCATCTCAGGCGCAGCCGGCGCCGTCGCCCTGACTGCCCTCCACCAGGCGGCCCGAGCCGTCACGGCAGACGCCCCTCGTATGGACGTGGTCGGGATGCGAGCACTGGCCCGTGGCGTAAGCGCTGCCGGAGCGGAAACGCCAAAGCCCCATGCCGGGCTCTATGGCGCCACCCTCGCGGGTGACCTCATCGCCAACAGCCTCTACTACTCGCTCGCCACCACTTACACCCGCGGCACCGTCCTCGGATTGCTGGCGGGCATCGGCGCACTGGTCCTGCCGGAAAGGATGGGGCTCGGCGTGCCGCCGAAGAGCGAGCTGCTCTCGAACCAGGTCATGACGGTCGCGTGGTATCTCGTCGGCGGACTCGCGGCCGCAGCGACGGCCCAGTGCCTGTCGAATAGGCGAGACGCAGTCAGATCTTGAACAGGATGCCCCTGGCTGGACGTGCGGTCGCGAGGGATACGGCGTCCACATACTTCTGCAGCTGGGCGCGGTAGCGCGACTCGCCGGCCGACAGTTCGTGGTCGGTCTTGAAATCGACAACCGTGGTGCCCTCGTCTTCATCGAAGGCGAGGTCCAGCACCCCTTCGATCAGCATTCCATCCTTCTGCGTCCACGTGATCGGTGTTTCGCGACGCAGCCGCGCTGATGCCCGCGCGCGGTTCATCAACTCGTGCCGCAGAACGGCGCGGACCACGGTGGTCGCTGCGACCACCTCCTCGTCGGACGAGCCGAGCACTCTGCCCTGCACCTCCGCGGCCCTGCGAACGATTTCTTCACCAGCGCCTTCGTCGATGTCGAGCGGGACGATAGCGAGGACCGCGTGGACCAGGGTGCCGAACCTCGGCCCTTTCGGCCGTCCATCGGCCCCGGGGATCTGCACGACTTCGATCGCCGCCGATGCCGCGATTGCTTCGTCGACGCCGTCGCGCGCCGCCTCGACCGCCCACGCCGTGGCGGTCTGCACACGCGTGCCGAGCGTCTTGCCCGCCTCCAGCAGCTGCTCGCGCCCGCGCTGCCAGGCGTCGTAGTCGGTCCGCCGATCCGCCACCGCGAACATCTCGCCGTCCTTGACGATCAGGTCATCACGGCGCAGGCCGAAGGAGGAAGCGGCATTGAGGTGCAGGATGGATGGATCCCACCACACCACGTGACGATTAACGGTTGCCGACTGCGGATCCGCCTCCCGGGGAAACTCGTACGCGCCGGGCGCGACGGTCTGTGGACGCGCCGGGTCGCCCTCGGGGCGATTGAGGACGGAATCCTTCGAGCGAAACACGGGGCACCCCTCAGCGTGCTGCGGCGCGCGGCGTTGCGCTTCCGGCGGATAGACCGCCGAGGTCATCGGATCCAGCCAGCCGCCGTCGTAGGCACCGTCCCCGATCACCGGCACAACCAGCAGGTCGCGAGCGCGCGTCGCCGCCACGTAGGTGAGGCGCTGGGATTCGGCCTTGTCGCGTGATGCTTCTTCCGCATCGTGCAGCAGCAGGTCCATCGGCGCCCAGCCGCCGATCTTGAGCGCACACATGTTCGTCTCGGGATTGATCCAGCGTCCCGCTTCCGCGCGCGATAGTTTGCAGGTCACGTCGGCAAGGATCACGACCGGAAACTCGAGGCCCTTGGCCTTGTGCACGGTCATCATGCGAACGCCGTCGCTGCCCTCTTCGAGGATCGGCGCTTCCGCGGCCTGCGCTCCCTCCGCCGCGAGCCGCAGTTCCTCCACGAATCCACGGAACGAGATCCCGCCGTTCGCTTCGTACCCACGGGCAAGTTCTGCGACGTGCAGTACGTTCGCCAGTGCCTGCTCCCCGGCCGGCCGCAGCACCAGTGCGACGTGCGCACGGGTGGCGTTCAGCAACTGCTGGATGGTGTCGGCGACCGGGACGTAGTTGCGTCGCTGGTGCAGACGCTTCAACAGCTTCAGCGCGTCGACAATCGGTTTCAGATGGCTGACGGCGGCCGCGTCCTTGTTGATGCGGAACGGGTGGAACGCGCGGAACCGCTGCTTCCAATCGAGTAGCTCCTCATCGCCAATCGAGAACAGCGATCCTCGCAACGTCGCAAACACCGAAAGCTCGTCATCCGGCCACTCCACCGCGGCCAATGCGGCCCGCAGCATTTCGACCTCTTCACGGTCGTGGAACGTCTTGCCTCCGACCAGAACGTGCTTCACGCCTCGTGCTTCCAGCGCCTGCACATACGGCATCGTCACGTCATCGCCGAAGCTGATGAAGCGGCGGAACAGGATGCAGATGTGCCGGGCGGCCACCGGCACCGGCTTGTCGCCAGTTCGCTCGGTGACCTTCCACTTGCTCTCGTTCACCAGCCAGTCGATGAACGCACCGGTCGCGTCCGGCTGTGACGCCTCGATCGCCATCGCGGAGATGTTGCGGCTGCCATACGGCTTCGGCACAGGAAGCGCGACAACAGACGGCTGCCCTTTGGTGTCGGTGCGAACGGGCGAGAGCGCTACATAGTCGGCCTGCAGCGTAAACGCGTCGCCGGTCATGACGGGTGCGAACGCCGCATTGACACACGCCTGGATCCCCGGCACGCTCCGGAAGCTCGTCGTCAGGTGGACGAGCCGCGCACCGCAGCCTTCGAGGCGCGAACGGACCTCGCGATAGATCCCGACGTCGGCACGACGGAACCGGTAGATCGACTGTTTGGGGTCACCGACGATGAAGAGACGACCGGGGACCGGGGTGACGTCGCGCCAATCCGTCTGTGACGGGTCAGCGGATGCAAGCAGCAGGAGGATCTCGGCCTGGAGCGGATCCGTATCCTGGAATTCGTCGACGAAGATATGCGTGAACCGCTTCTGGAATCCGCGCCGCACCGTTTCATCACTCTTGACCAGGTCACGCGCCTTGAGCAGCAGGTCGAGGAAGTCGAGTGAGCCGCCGCGTGCCTTCAACTCCTCGTAGCGTTCGACCGCGGACATCAACTCCTGCTGCAGCGCCGCGGCGAGGTCCGCATCCGCCGCCATCCGGAACTGATCGAGATGAGCGCGGAACCCCTCGATTGCGTCAATCACGACCGCCCGCGCCACACCCTGTTTGTATCCGGGTCCACGCCCGTGGCGAGCCTTTGAGAAGTTGCGATCGCGGGCGAGGTCGACCAGCCGCGCTTCCCAACCGTCGTGGTCCTCGTAGCCGAAGGACTGGTGCAGGGCGATCTCCTGGCTCAAATGCCGCGCCGGTGCGGTGTCGAGATACAGGTTGTCGCGGTTGTAGGACGGCTTCGAGGTAAGTGCGGCGAACTCGTGCAGTTCAGCGATCAGCTGATCGACGTCCGCATCCCGATCGAACGGGTGGCGCGTCCACGCGGCGGTGAAATCACGCCACTGAGACAGCTCCCACGCGGCGCGGCGGAGGCGGTCGATCGGACCGTCGGACCTCGCTGCGGTCTTGCCGAAGCCGGTCCACACCGAACGACGAAGCCCGCGGCGGACGCCCTCGGGTGGATCCTGCAACTGCTCCTGGATCCATGCGCCGAACGATTCGTCGAACAGTCGTTCTGCCTGCCCTTCGGTCAGCACGGCGAACAGCGGATCCACTCGCGCCTCGACCGGGCGTTCTCGCAGCAGCTCCGCGCAGAACCCGTGGATCGTGCTGACATGCGCCTCTTCGAGCCCGGCGAGGGCGTTATCGAGCCGGTCCTTGACCCCTGGGACCTCTGGATCGGCAGCACCGGTGCGTTCCTTCTCGAGCGCTTCGCGCAGGCGCAGCTTCAACTCGCCGGCCGCCTTCTCGGTGAAGGTGACGGCGACGATGTTGCCGACCTTTTCGGCGCGTCCGGTCGAGAGGATCCGCAGGATGCGCTTCACGAGCTCGGTCGTCTTGCCGGTGCCGGCGGCCGCTTCGACGACGAGCGTCTCGTCCAGCGCGTCGGAAATTGCCTCGCGCGCATCGTGATCGGCGAGTCGCGTGGATATCATTGCCGTCCCTCGCACATGGAGGTCCGTCGGCACTCTCGATGTTCACCCGGCACCCCGCACGTCGATGGTCCGATCTGCATCCTCGAGATCATGGTCATGCCTTGTCTCGCAGTGCGAAGAGGTCGCCAAGCTTCTCCGGTGCCTTGTTGGCGACCCGTTTTTGTTCGTACGGTCCGCACACCGGGCGGAAGTCACACCAGTTGCACGCGCCATCGGCGGGCGCCGCCGGCAGAAAACCGAGTTCGATAGCGCGATCCACGATCTCGAGTGCTTCCAGACCCGTGCGCGTGTTCGCCTCGTTGATCGGGATCTCGTGATCGGTGAATCCGCCGGGCGCGGTGCAGTAGAAGAGGCGTCCGAAGGTGACGGTGGCGCCGAGCGCCTGCTGCACCGCCAGGCTGTAGAGGACCGGCTGCAGGGTGCCGCCGCCGCCGATCACAGTCTTCCAGGTCGTCCGGTTCTTGCCGGTCTTGTGGTCCGTCACGCGCAGGATGGTGGCGCCGGACTTCTGCTCGATCAGGTCGATCGAGCCGCGCAGCTTGAAGCGTCCATCGACGAGTACGGGATCCACCAGGCTATGTGGATCACGGCCCACTGCGGCGAGATCCTTCGGCAGACCGAAGCTGAACTCGAAATACGTCGGGATCCAGTCACCAGCGTCGGGGAGCCGGCGGACCCAGACGCGCAGGTCCTTCGTCACCCCGGCGATCTCGTCACGCCACACCCGCTCGATCGCCGGCGCAAGCCGCTCGTGGTACTCGCCGGCAACTCGGGTGACAATCTCGTCCAGTGTCGCAAGCGCCTCCGGGATTGCGGCTTCCCCGACCGGCAGCCGTCCGGAAGTCTGCAGCGCGCGGAAGAACTCGGCCTGGACCTCGTGGAAGAGCGCGCCGCGCGTCAGCGGATCCAGCTTCTGGAGCGGCTCGGGCTCCTCGGCAGGCTCGAGATGGTAGATCGCCGACAGCAGAAACTGGTACGGACACGACGAGAACTTCTGGAGCGCCGACAGCGAGTACGCGCGAGTACCGAGCCGCTGCGACTCGAGCATCGCCTGGGTGTTGCTGTTGACGCGGGTGACGCCGTCAAAGGGGGTCCACTGTGAGCGGGCGCGTCCCCACCGCGCCGTCACCGAGCGCTTCAGGTTCTCGTTCAGCTGGAGCAGGTAATGCGCGTGACCCCGCACCTTCGCAGGTTCCGCCGCGAGCAACTCGCGGAGGACGGCAAGGTCGTGTTCGAGATCATCGATCGCCACGGCCGGATCCGCCGGCGCGGGCCACGCCAGACCGGCGTTCCCTTCGGACGCGGCGCTCTCCTGCAGTTCCTCGTGGTTGGGGATGCGGCCGGTGATGGCGCGCATGACGTCCAGCGCATAGAAGGACGGCACCCGCGGGCGCGATTCCGCCATCTCGATCCGCGGATACGACAACCACAGCCGCTCAGTCGCCGAGCCCACGGCCAGCCGCAGGAGGAGGCGCTCGGCCTGCGCGCGCGACTGCTGCATCGCGAGGTCGGCGCCGAGCGGCACCCGCAGCTCCTCGTCCAGCATCATCGGGTCTTCGTGCGGCTTCTGCGGGAACATCCGCTCCGCCAGCCCGGGGACGAACACGACTTTGAACGTGCGGCCGCGCGCCTGCTGCGGACTGCCAACGAACACGCGACCGTAGCGCGACCTGGGCGGCTCGTTCTCGAGCAGCAGCAGACGTTCGGCGATGACGTCGCGC
>JACDDJ010000285.1 GCA_013817065.1 Acidobacteriota bacterium | reverse complement strand
GTCGAGGACCTTCACCACTCCGTCCGTCGTCACCTTCACGTTGGCCGGCTTGAGGTCGCGGTGGATGACGCCGCGCTCGTGCGCCGCCTCGAGCGCATCGGCGATCTGCTGCGCAATCGGCAGCGCCTCGGCGAGCGGCACCGGACCGCGACTGATCCTCGCCGAGAGATCCTCACCAGGCACCAGTTCCATGACGAGCGCCGCGGACGTCCGGCCTGTCGACGAAGTGGGCGGCACCTCTTCGATCCCGTAGATCTGCGCGATGTTGGGGTGATTGAGGGAGGCGAGGGTCTTCGCTTCACGCTCGAAGCGCGCCAGCCGGTCGCCGTCGCCGGCAAACGCCGGCGGCAGGATTTTGATCGCGACATCGCGGTCCAGTCGCGAGTCGCGCGCCCGATAGACCTCGCCCATCCCGCCGGCGCCAAGAGCGCTGATGACGTCGTACGGGCCTAGTCTCGTGCCGGTTAGCGTGCTCATCTGTGGGGTTGGCGGATTATATGTCCTCCGCCGCCAGCGAGGTGAGCCCCGTAAGGCCTATGTCAGGAACGTGAGCACCGTGATGACCACGAGCACGATCAGCAGCACGAGGAGTGTGATCTCCAGCGACGCGTCCTTCGATCGGCTCGCCATCACCTCATCGTACGGAGCGCGTCCGACCCCGTAAAGCTCATCGGCGGCGCAGCGTCCACGCAGTGGAGCGAACCCGGCACGATTGTGGCGAGCGACAAGGTAGATGGCTCCACTCGCACTTGCCGCGCTGTTTGGATGCGCAGCCGTTCTGCTCATCCTCTATGGCATCCTCCGACTCACCTACTCGGTCGAGGAACCGCTCTCACCAGCACGACGCGCGTCAATCATGGGAGGCATCGTCGGGCTGATCGCAATCCTCGGGATGATCGCCTGGTGGGCGTGGATCAATCCGCCGAGCTGACCTGATTTCTTCCTGCATTAAATTGCTGAAGTTCTCGAGATGTGCGACAGTAAGCCATCTTATGGCAGAGTTAGAGAGCGAGATGGACGGGAGCCTTCCCGGCGGTCCATCGTCGTCATCATCGTCGGGAAAGCAGTCGTGCGTGCGGTGCTCGGCACCGCGTCCCAGGGCTGTCAGCATGAGCAGCATGGCGGTCTACCTGCGATGTGAGACGTGCGGCGAGGTCTGGAGTATTCCGCAGCGGCGGAAGCAACCGCGCGCCGACGATCCGCGCACGTTCTAGTTCATGCGGCCGTTGTCGCGCGTTGCCGATCCGGCGACGATCGCGAAAGGCTCGACGTCTGCCAGGTAGTTGCGCCGCTCCGGCGTGGTGTTCCTCTCGGCGCCCCGTCGCGCGGTTACCCGCCGGTCCAACACCACGACGTAGCCGCGTCGCCTCATGAACGCGACGGAGAGTGCGTGGAAGAGCTCAGGGCGGTCGCGCCGGACGATGACCCAATTACGTGCCATTGCACAAGCTCATCGGACGGAGCGACGCTGGACTGTAGGCTCGTTGTCTCTCATAACGCGACTTTCCGCGTCAGGACTCTCCCTCCGGGCCCGGCGCCGATCGCGCGCCATATAATAAGAGGCTTGTCACAAGCGGAACCAGACACACTTCTTCCTCGCGCGGCCGACGTCGAGCGCGAGGCCGAGCGGCGCCGTACGTTCGCCATCATTGCTCATCCGGACGCCGGCAAGACGACGCTGACGGAGAAGCTGCTGCTCTACGGTGGCGCGATCGAGATCGCCGGCGCCGTCCGCGGGCGAAAGTCCCAGCGCGCGGTCACTTCTGACTGGATGGAGATCGAGCGGACGCGCGGGATCTCGGTCACCTCCTCGGCGTTGCAGTTCGAATACGGCGGCTGTGTCATCAACCTGCTCGATACGCCGGGCCACGAGGACTTCAGCGAAGACACCTATCGCACGTTGATGGCCGTCGATTGCGCCGTCATGGTGCTGGATGCTGCGAAAGGCGTCGAGGCCCAGACGCGACGGCTCTTCGAGGTGTGCCGCCTGCGCCAGACCCCGATTCTCACCTTCATCAACAAGTTCGACCAGCCCGGCCGCGCACCGATCGAACTGCTCGACGAGATCGAGCGGACGCTGTCGATTCCCGCGATTCCGCTCAACTGGCCGATCGGAACCGGGCCCACCTTTCAGGGTGTCTACGACCACGGCACGCATCGCGTCCTCAGGTTCGAGCGTTCCTCGAGAGGACGACGTGCGCCGATGGAGGAGATGCCGCTGCACGGCGAGGCGCTGCGCGAGGCGATCGGCGATGCCGCCGCATCCGAGCTGCGCGATGACATCGCATTGCTGAAAGGAACGCTGCCGGCGTACGACGAGGAGAGTTTCCTGGCCGGCCACCAGACGCCTGTCTTCTTCGGCAGCGCGCTGCACGACTTCGGCATCGAGCCATTCCTCGAGGCGCTGGTGAACCTGGCGCCGCCGCCGCACGGTCGAGAGACGGTGAACGGCAAGCTCATTCCCCCGGGCGCGCCGTTCTCGGCGTTCGTGTTCAAGATCCAGGCGAATATGGACCGACAGCACCGCGATCGCATGGCGTTCCTGCGGATCTGCTCGGGCCGGTTCACGAAGGACATGATCGTCCACCACGCGCGCCTGCAGCGCGAGCTGCGAATGACGCGCTCGCACCGTCTGTTCGGGCGCGACCGTGAGACGGTCGAGAGCGCGTACCCTGGCGACGTTGTCGGCGTCATCAACCCGGGCCTGTTTCTGATCGGCGATACGCTGTCCGAAGTTCCGGGCATCACGTATCCGCCGATGCCGGCGTTTCAGCCGTCCGAATTTGCGCGTCTGCGCTGCGTCGACGTCGCGCGACGCAAGCAGTTCGATCGCGGCTTGATGCAGCTGCAGGAGGAAGGCGTCATCCGCGTGCTGACCGCGGTCACCGGCAGCCGCGACCCGATTCTCGCCGCCGCCGGTGCCTTGCAGTTCAGCATCGTCGAGAGCCGGTTGCAGAACGAGTACGGCGTGAAGGCGGAAGTCTCGCAGCTGCCGCACCGTGCGGCGCGATGGGCGGGTGCGCCGAAGATCGAGGATCGCTGGCTCGCGCAGTTGCCGTCGAGCACGATCGTGTGCCTGGATGTCAGCGAGCGATACGTGCTGCTGTTCGAAGGCGACTGGGAGCTGAGATTCGCCGAGGAGCGAGTCCCCGAACTCCAGCTGGAGAGCCTGGCGTAGTCAGAGAGGAGGCTGGCGTCGTTACGTCGCTGGCGTCCGTTTTGCTCAGGTAGCCTCGGTGCCCGCCTCCGCCATCCGCTTCAAGGTGCCGATCCTGGCAGTGGCGGCGCTCTACGTGACTCACGCCGCGGTCTTCGGCGACTACATCGCAGACGATGCCGGCATCTCGCTCGCGTATGGGCGGAATCTTGCCGCCGGCTATGGGCCCGTTCTCTACCCGGGTGGGGAAGCGGTCGAAGGCTTCTCGAATCCACTCTGGACCGCGATCATCACCCTGGGCGCCGCGCTGCAGCTCGACGGCCACGATGGGATCCCGCTGCTCAAGGTGCTCGGCCTCATGTTCGGCGCCGGTGCACTGTGGCTGACAATATTGGTCGCTCGCCAGGCGTATCCGGACGACGATCCCGGTACTCGATGGCTTGCCGCCGCGATCCTCGCCGCCTGGACGCCGTTCGTGTTCTGGAGCGGTGCCGGACTCGAGAATCCGCTCTACGCCTTCCTCCTGCTGCTTGCGACCCTTCTGCAACTACGCGAGATTGAGGACACGCGCGCTCGTGCGTGGTCTGCGCTGGCGCTTGCCGGTGTTGCGCTCACCCGGCCGGAGGGATGCGCCTTCTTCGTCGCCTTCCTCGTGCATCGCGTGATCGTGGTGCGCGAGGGCTGGCGCTTGCTCACATGGGCCGGGATCTTTGTCGCGATCTTCGCCGCGTTCCTGACAATGCGCGTTATGGTCTTCGGCGACTGGCTGCCCAATACGTACTACGCGAAGATCTCGGATCGCGAGATAACTGAGCTATGGCGCTACCTCGTGACATGGGACGATCCTGGCTTCGACTACCTGCAGCTGTTCGTTCTCACAAACCTCGTGGTCCTTGCGGCCGCTGCGGTAGGGTTCGCGGACGTCCGCCACTGGCGCGCCAGCCTCTTGATGCTCGCCATCGGCAGTGGAACGGCGGTTTACGCGCTCTATGTCGGCGGAGATTTCTGGCCGGCGTTCCGCTTTCTGACCCCTGCATTGCCGGTGCTTGCCATCGCGGCGCAGCACGGGATCGCGCGACTGCCGATCCGAACGCTCGCTCTTCGCCAGACTGTCGCCCTCGCCCTGATGGGAGTCGTGATCTACGGGAGCATTGGACCGTCGCTGCAACTGCGTGCGCAACACCTGGAGGACACGCTGATCAGCCTCCAGGGACGGCTCGAGCAGGCACGAAGGATGCGGGCGCTCGCCACCGCGCTTGGCGTGAAGGATCCGCTCTACCTGGATCCGGACATCGGCGGGCCGTCGGTCGCCGGACTTCGCGTGCTGGATCTTGGCGGACTCACCGACATCCACATCGCCCGGTTCCAGTGGTATCCGGCGTTCTTTCGAGACTACATTTTCAAAGAGAAGCGACCGCATATCATCCGGACGCAATCGACCTGGACCAGAACATCCAGAGTGACGGCCTTTCCCGAGTTCGACGAGCAATACGTGGCAGTGGACTCGCGTGAAGACTCACTTGGCTTGCATGGCGAGTTCATCAGCAGAGACCTGTTGACCGAGGCCGGCCTGCGTGACGATACGCCGGTGAAGGTGCCGTCGTTCGCCCAGGCAGTCCGCGACACGCGGGCCCGTCGTCTTCGCGAGGACGCGCGGGAGCGTGAAGGTTGGATCCAGTACTATTCAGACCGGGGCCGGCGCGATCAATTTCTCACCGCGTTCCGCGATCACGACGCGAACGGCACGCTGCCTGACGATCCTGCGAGGCTGGCGGATCTCTTTTACGGCTTGCTCGGTTATGGCGAGGAGGCCGGCGCGGAACGGGTGCGGCGGATGGCCGGCATCGAGCTTCCCGAGCCCATCGTTCTCGCCGAAGGCGGCAGACCGGTCCTCTCACTCATCACGTATCGCGTCCTCCAGCGTGAGATGGACTGGGCGAAGCTGCAGCTGTTTTTCGAAGTGTTGGAGACGGCGAGGTCTGACTACAAGTTGACGCTGCATCTGTCGCGCGCCACAGTGGGCGGAGTGGAACGGATCGCGCGTGCTCATGTGCCGGCGCGCGGGTCGTCCTCGTGGGTGAAGGGAGCGACGACGAGTATCGAGATGCCCCTCTACTTCGAACCGGGTGTGTATGAGATGCGCGCAGTACTGTCTGGCGTTCGTGGTGAGCCGCAGGTGTGCCGCATCCCCGCAGGACAGCGATGCGAGTTGATGCTCGGTACTCACCATCTGAAGCGATGATGAGCCTTCGTTCTCTCAGTGTGGCGCTCGCCATCGTGGTGCTCGGCCTCCTGACGTTCGCAGTGGCGGGACGCCTGCTCTATCCGTTCGAGCTGGAATGGATGGAAGGCGCGACAGTCGTCCATGTCTCGCGGCTGCTCTCCGGCCACAGCATCTACGTTCGGCCATCGCTGGAGTTCGTGCCGTTCGGGTATCCCGCGCTGTACTACTACCTCTGTCTGCCGATCGCCTGGTTGATCGGCTCGGGCTTCACGGCTCTACGGATCGTTTCGATTGGCGCTACGGTGGCGACCCTGGTGGCGACATACGCGATCGTCGGTCGCAGGAGTGGAGCGGCTGCGGGACTGATTGCCGCCGGCCTGTTTGCAGGCGCGTACCCGCTGAGCGACGGCTGGTATGACCTCGGACGTGTCGATGCTTTGTATGTGTCGTTACTCGCCGGCGTGTATCTCGTCGCCGCACGCGCGTCGAGCCTCGCATCGTGGGCGGCCTGTGGTCTGCTCGCCGGCGCCGCGTTCGCCGCAAAGCAACCCGCTGCGCTCGCGGTCGCGCCGCTCGGTCTGTATCTGCTCCTCACCAACTGGCGTGGAGCGGTGGCCTTCGGCGGAACGTTTGTGGCGGTCTCGGCAGGCACCCTCCTCGTGATGAACACGGCGACGGACGGATGGTATGCCTACTACGTCGTTGAGCTGCCGCGGCTGAGGATGGCGGTCTCGCCACGAGGTGGACGGGCGCTGTCGTTCTGGACCGAAGACTTGCTGCCGGTATGGCCGGCGCTGGCGGCAGGATTGGCCGCTGTATTGATGACGCGCGAGTGGCGGCACGCGGCGATGATCGCGGGGCTGATTGGCTCAGGCTGGATCGCGCGACTGGAAGGGGGCGCCTGGAACAACGCGGTGATGCCGGCGTACTTCGCGGCGGCGGTGCTGTTGGGACTCTCGCTTCAACAGGGA
>JACDDJ010000284.1 GCA_013817065.1 Acidobacteriota bacterium | reverse complement strand
AGCAGGGCCGCACCGCGATCTTCTTCCAGTTCCAGGGCTGCGAGCCGATCGGGGATCAGCTCTGGCGGCTGGATCTGTTCCACGAGCTCGGACTGCGCGTCCAGCAGATCACCCATCACAACGACAACCCGTGGGGCGGCGGGGCGATCGAGAAGAACTGGTCCGGGCTGACGAAGGTGGGGTTCGAGGGCGTCGAGCGGTTGAACGCGCTGAAGATCATCCCTGACCTTTCCCATGGCTCGGACCTGACCGCCCTCGACGTGCTCGAGACGAGCAAGTCACCGGTGATCCTCTCGCACGGCGGCGCCCGGGCGCTGGTGCCGACCGCGCGCTGCGCGCCTGACGGAGTCATCCGGAAAGTGGGTGAGTCTGGCGGCGTCATGGGGATCTTCATGATGAGCATGTGGCTCACGACCGATCCGCAGCCGAGCGTGGACGGCTACGTCCGGCAGCTTCGCCATGTCATCAACGTTGCGGGCATCGATGCCGTGGGGATCGCCAACGACTACACGATCGCGGGCGAGCTCACGGCCGCGAAGGCGGGCAACGACAACGCGCAGATCATCTCGAACTATTACGCGTGGTGGGATTCGGTCGCGAAGCAGGGCGTCATGGGCTTCAACACGCGGCCGCCGCATGCGGTGATCCCCGAACTGAACAACGTCCGCCGGATGTATCTCCTCGAGGAAGCGCTCAGGCGGCGCCGCTTCACGCAGACCGAGATCGAGAAGATCATGGGTGGCAACTGGGTGCGGGTCCTGCGGGACGTCCTCGGCTGAGGAACAGTTCGGGCGATCGGGCCGGCAGGCCAACGGATTGGCCGGTATGCCCCGGCTCTATTCCCGCCGCAAGCCGACCAGCGGATCCGGGCGTGAGGCACGCCGTGACTGCACGGCGCTGCGCTGCGCACCAAGCGCAAGGCGTATCCCAATTTCACTGGTCCTTTGCGCCACCGAGTAGGCGGTGACTCCGTGCAGGCCGACCCGGTTCATCTGCATGCCCCGCGGGATGACGCCGAACAGCAGCGCCGCTACCGCGGAAACGCCCGCCGCAATCGTAATGAGTCGTAGATCGAGTCTGGAGAGAATATGGGCTGAACGGAGGGCGGCAGAAGATATGACGGGGACTTACTTGATGCGGACCGCGGTCTGGAAGCGGCGGTAGTTACTGTACGAGGCGCGAGCGACGACGTGCTCGTAGTCCGGGCCATTCTCGAGTGACTTCCGCTTCACGCCACCTTCGTAGGACTCCCGGAACGATGCCGGCACCCACATCTCGAGCCGCCCGTCGGGGACGTACCTGGTGGTGAGTTCGACGGTGATGTCGCCGGTACTTGCCCGAAACGTCGTCTCACGGACCCGGCCCGAGCCGGCCTCGACAATGATGTCGCCGGTCGAGAAGACCTTGCCGCGCGCCAAGTCCCAGATCAGTGTCGGTGACTCCTTCTCGGTAAACGCCAGCGTCACCAGCGTCACACCTTCTACGTTCTGGACCCGTCTGCGCTCGAACTTGAAGCGGTCTCGATGCCTGGCGTCGAGGACGAGCAGGCCCAGCGTCGGCTCGCTGAAGTTCCGCGTCACCCGTCCGATGTTGAACCTGGAGTTCTGCGCCTTCAGCGCCGCCGCCACATCATCGTCATCCAGCGTTGCCAGCTCGCGGCGGATATCCGGCCGGTCCTTCACCTCCGAGCCGTCCACCGCGATCACATCGCGGATCGCCATCCAGTGGTTCGTGCCAGGCGTGAACATGAAGAACACTTCGCTGAGCATCGAACGCAGCCGCCTGGCCGCGGGATCTGCCGGTACCCGCCGCACGACCTCCTGCTCCAACGATTCATCCGCCAGGATCGAGGTGAGGCTTTGTTGATACTGCGCGACGTATCTGCTCGCCGCATTGGCGACAGCTCTGGTCGACGTGTCCGCTTCCTGCGACGCGCCCGCCATCGGCATGAGAGCAAGGCACAGGATCAGCAGGGCGCACAACCGCGCCAGGGGGATCGTCATCGATTCGCCTCCTTGAACAGTCTCGGACCGCGCTCGAGAAGTTCCACCGGGCGAGACTGTAAAACGTGCGATGTGCGATGTGCGGACGTGCTGTGCCACGCACACGGCGAACTCCACATCCCACGTCATGTAGCACGTCGAACGCACGTCGCACGTCGCCACATAGCACCGCACTTAGCACGTAGCACGTAGCACGTCGCACGTTACTGAAAGACCCTGTCGATCGCCAGAATCCGTACGTTGGCGTCCTTGACCTCGAGCGGATAGCTGCCGATGATCTTGTCTTGCGCGAGCAGGTCGGCGCTGCGCTGGCCGGCGTAGGTGATGGTCGTCGGTGCACCGCTCAGGAGCTTTTGTTTGAAGCCGGCGGCGTCGGCGGTGATCACCACCATGTGCATGTTGTCGGTCTGCAGGTGCTTCTTGATCGCGGCGTTCACCTGCTCGGCGGTCGTCGCGTCGATCGCGGCCTTGAGAGACTGCAGATATCCGGGCTTCCCCATCCCATAGAACGCATCGTCCACCGCATAGCCAAGCCGGCGTGAGATGGTCGCGCCCCAGGTGCCGACGTAGTTGCGCAGGAACTCTTTGGACGTCGCGACGGCCTCGGGTGTCATGCCTTTCTCGGCGAGCTGGCGAAGCTCCCACAACGCGGTCTTCGTCGCAAACAACGTGCGCTCGTGCAGGTTGCCGGGTGCGGTGAGCGAGATCGGGCGGATCCACACTTCGAAGAGCTGGCTCCGCCGCGGGACGTTGACGCGCGGCTGCTGCGTCGCATAGCCGGCAGGGAAGGCTTCGATATAGGAGTAGTTGCCGTAGTTCATGCCCCGGGTTTCGCGGATCGCCTGGTAGAGCCGTCCGACCGAGTTGCGATGCTCGCCGAAATATGAGCTCGCGATCAGAAGCGGCACAAAATCCGGATCGTTCCTGAGGAGCTTGATCGGGAAGCCGAACGAGACCGGCGCCGCGTCCGTTTCCTTGTCGACAATCAGGACCTTCATCCCGGCCGGCGCCTGCGGCGCAGGAGCCGGGATCGCCGCGACGGCCCCTTCCGGCAGCGTGTCCATATCTTTACGGACCCGCGCCTCGAAGCCGGCCGGCAGGCCGCCGCCCACCGCAACGACGATGTTGTTACGGAGGTAGTGGGCTTTGTAGAAAGCACGGACGTCGTCCAGGGTGATCGAGCGGACAGAGTCGACGTACCCCTCTTCAGGATGCTGATACGGTGTGCCTTCGTACGCGGCCCAGAACAACAGTTGCTTGCTCAACTCCTCGTCGCGGGAGTAGCGCCGGGCGCGCTCGAGGAAGTTCATCCGCTGCGCCTTGATCCTGTTGAAATCGGCCTCACTGAATGCTGGCGACAGGATCGCGTTCCGGAACAACCCGTAGTAGGCCTCGAGGTTGTCGCGGTGGACGCGCCCGGTGATGTTGGACATCTCCTTGTCGACCGAGGCCCCGTAACCCGCCGACATCGGGTAGAGCTTTTGAAGGATCTGTTCCAGCGAGTCCTGCGTCGTCGCGCCACCGGTGAGGAGCGCGGCGGTGAGGGAGGCGAGACCCTCTTTGCCTTTGGGATCAGCCGCGGACCCGCTCCGCACCCAGATGTTCAGCGCGACGAACGGCGAGCCATCCTCGCGAAGTTCGATTGTGCGTGGTGGTGCCGTGTTGTTGGACGAGGTGGCCTGTGCGCCGTGGAGCGCAGCGACACCAAGGACCAATACGAACGGCGCGAGGGCGAGGCGGATGTGGTTACGCATGTCAGCCCTCCTGCACCATCGTGATGGTGGTGCGGCCGGTGTCGACCAGGAACTTGCGCGCGGCCTCGCGAATATCTTCCGGCGTGATCGCCTCGAGCGTCTTGTAGTAGTCCTCGACAGGTTCGAGGCGCCCGGTCGCCACGATCACCTGCATGACGGCGAAGGCGACGTCCTGTGCCGTCTCCATCCCCATCAGGAATCCGTATTTGAGACTGCTCTTGGTGTCAGCCAGCAACTTCGCGTCGACCGGCGTCCCCTGAAAGCGCTTCACCGCTGCGGCGATCTCAGATTCGACGGCCTTCACGTCCGCAGGATCACTGACCATCGCCTGGACACTGACGACGTAGGGATCCCGGGACAGTCCGAAGGCCGGCAACAGGTGCTGGACGCGTCGTTCCTCGAGCACCAGCTTGCGCGACAGCGCCGAATTCGGCCCGAACGCGACCTGCCCGAGCACCTCGAGGGCGACCCCGGTCTTATCGGTCGGGTTCCATTCCGGCGCCCGGTAGTTTACCGACAGGATCGGCAGCGTTCGTCCCGGATACTTGACGGTGACGTCCCGCGGCGCCGTTTGTGGCGGTTCTGCCTCGATTGGCGGCGCTTTGTAGCCCGGCTTCCATCCCGAGTAGTACTTCGTGATCAGCTGCCTGGCGGTCGCGTTGTCGAAGTCGCCCGCGATCACCAGGACGACATTTTCGGGACGGTAGAACCGTTCGTAGAAGGACTTGCTGTATTCATACGCGTTCGGCATCGCGCGAACGTCGGCTTCGAACCCGATCGTCGTGTGCCGGTAGGTGTGCTTCTGAAAGACCGCCTCGCGGACCTTCTCATTGAGCCAGCGCTGCGGCTCGCGTGCGCCCTGCTGATATTCGCCCAGGATCGCGCCGGCCTCGGTGCGGAAGTCAGGTTCCGCGTACTTCAGGTTCTGAAAGCGGTCCGACTCGATGTCGATGATCTTCTCCAGGTACTCGGTGTTGGCGACCAGGTAGTATGCCGTCTGATCCGGCCACGTCGAGGCGTTCCTGAACGCCCCCATCTTCGTCGTCTCGGCGTCGTAATGCGGGTACTTCGCGGTGCCGCGAAACATCATGTGCTCGAAGAAGTGGGCGAACCCGCTCTTGCCAGGCTCCACTTCATCGCGGCTGCCGGTCCGGACGATCGAGACGTAGGCGATCTGCCCCGGCGCGCCGGCCTTGATCAGGTAGGCGCGGAACCCGTTCTCCAGCTGGACGACTTCATACGGGAACGGAAACACACTTGCCTTCGTCTGCGCCGCCACACTGCTCACGGAGACCGCGGCCAGAAGCACAGCCGCTGCAAAGAACCTCATAAAACCTCCATCACGTCGCACGTGACAAGTCTCGATTCTACCTGCCACCTCGATGTACCACTTTCCCGTCCACAACCGTCAGGTCGACCTTGACGTCGCGGATCTGCTCGGCCGGGATCTCGAGGATGTTGCGGTCCAGCATGACGAGATCGGCGAGTCGTCCAATCGAGAGGATGCCTTTACGTGATTCGTCGAAGGACGCGTAGGCCGCTGTGGAGGTGTAGGCGCGGAGCGCTTCCTCGACGGTGATCTTCTGCGCCGGCACCCAGCCGGCCGGGTTCTTGTCATCGAGGGTTCGGCGCGTGACCGCGGCGTAGATACCTTCGAGCGGCGTCGGCGGCGCGACATACCAATCGCTCCCGAACGCGAGCCTGGCGTTCTGATCGAGCAGATCCCGGAAAGCGTAGGTCGTGTTGATCCGTTCGCCGATGAACTGCTCGGCCCAGCGGCCGTCGTCGATGGCGTGGTAGGGCTGCATGCTGGCGATCACCCCGAGCCGTCCGAACCGGCTGATGTCGGCCGCCGCGAGGTGCTGTGCGTGCTCGATGCGGAAGCGCCGGTCGCGCGTGCCGTTCTCCTTCTCAACCCGCTCGTAGGTATCGAGCAGCAATCCGTTGGCGCGATCGCCGATCGCGTGGACCATCACCTGCAAGCCCGCCTTGTCGGCCCCGGCGATCCACGTGTAGAGATTCTCCGGCGTGTTCACCAGCAAGCCGCGATCCTTTGGCGCGTCCTTGAATGGCTGGTGAAACGCGGCGGTATGAGAGCCGAGCGAGCCGTCCACGAATCCCTTCAACGCACCGACGCGCAGCCACTCGTCACCGCGGCCGTCGGCTCCGCCGTATGTCCTGGCCTGGACGCCGTCGCGCAGCTTCTCCCAGGTGTTCAAGGGTACTGCCGCGTAGATCCGGGTCGTCAGCCGGTCGCTCTGGCGTGCGCGCGCGAACGTCTCGAGCTCGCTCCAGGTGCCCATGTTGTGGACTGACGTGAGGCCGCGCTCGTTGACGTACTTCATCGCCGCGACCAGGGCACGATCCTCCATCTCCTGCGATGGCGGCGGCGCGGCCTTGTCGACCAGGCCCATCGCGTTGTCCTTGAGCACGCCGGTCGGCTCGCCGTCCCGTCCGCGGACGATTTCTCCACCGCTGATGTCCGCAGTTGCCCGCGTGACGCCCGCGGCCTTCAGCGCCGCGGAGTTGGCGAGTGACATGTGTCCGTCGAGCCGATTGATCCACACCGGATGCTGAGGGGTGACGGCATCGATCCACTCG
>JACDDJ010000283.1 GCA_013817065.1 Acidobacteriota bacterium | reverse complement strand
GCGCAGAAGCCGGCAATCTCGCGATCCGCCGGATCCGTGAAGGGCCGCACGAGATGAACCGGATCGGTGGCGGACTCCTCCCGGTTGAAGTCGGCGTACAGCGAGTCCAGGCGAATCGGCAGTCCTGCCGCCGCCGTGGTCCCTTTCCTCTTCGTCAGAACTTTGTTACCTCCTCGCCGGCCCGACACATGGGGCAGGCCGAAGCTGGGTAGTTCTCCGGCGCGCGATACTCGGCCAGGGTGTGATTGGGCACGCCGGCGTCCGTGACGGCTTCCATGCGGTCGCAGATCTCGACGGTGGCGAGCACGGTGCCGCCGGCCCCGCGCACGAGCGCGGCGCACTGCTCGAAGGTCTTGCCGGTGTTTCTCACGTCATCAGCCAGCAGGACGCGCTTGCCGCGCATCTGTTCGGCGTAGAAACGTCGCAGGACGAAGTTGCCGTCGACCATCGTGAACGGCGCGAAGCTGCAGGGTGGATGGGTCAGAGCTCGCCGGCCATCGAGCAGGCCGGCAATCGTATGAGCCAGCAGGGCACCACCGGTAGCCGGTCCAGCCACGACCTGGGTTTGTTCGATCAGCTCGCCTGGCATCACGTCAATCAGATCCTGCGCGAGGTGCCAGATCGTCGAGGGATAGCGGAATAGCTGGTGCGGATTCAGGTAGACGCGTCCATGAAAACCGTTCCCGTAATCGAAGTGCCCCTGCTGCATCAGCACTTCCGCGTCCTGCAGCTTCTCGAGCGCCTGGCGGCGCAGTTCTTCCTTGTTGCGATTCACGGCCCCTCAGGCGCGGTAAACGATGCGGCCGGCCACGATCGTCGCGGCAACGCCACCTCGGAAGGTCCAGCCGTCGAACGGTGTGTTCTTCGACTTCGAACGCAGGGCCGCCGCACCCACGGTTACGGACAGGTCGGGGGCCAGCACGGTGACGTCACCCGGCGCGCCTTCTGCCAGCGTCCCGCCCGGCAGGTGCATCACCGCGGCGGGGTTCGTCGACAGCAGCGAAATCATTCTCGGCAGGCTGATCTTGCCGGTGTGAACCAGCCGGTCGAACACGATCGGTACTGCTGTCTCGAGCCCGACGATGCCGAAGGGTGCGCGATCGAACTCGACCATCTTTTCGTCGGCGTGGTGAGGAGCGTGATCGGTCGCAATGAGGTCCACGGTGCCGTCGATGATGCCGTCGAGCATGGCGTCCCGATCGGCCGCCTCGCGCAGCGGCGGGTTCATTTTCAGGTTGGTGTCGTACTTGATCGGCGCCTCGAGTGCCTCGTCGGTCAAGGTGAAGTGATGCGGCGCCACCTCGCAGGTGACGCGGACGCCGCGATCCTTGCCCCAGCGGACGGCGCGAATGGACTGGCGCGCGCTCATGTGCGCGATATGCACGTGTGCCCCGGTGAGCTCGGCCAGCGAGACGTCACGCTCGACCATCAGCGACTCGGCCACTCCCGGGATACCGCGCAGACCGAGCGCCGAGGCGTAGTAGCCCTCGTGCGCAACGCCGTCGCCCTTCAGGGACGGATCTTCGCAGTGATCGATGATCGGCACGCCCAGCATCCCCGCGTACTCGAGCGCTCGACGCATCAGCAGCGCGGTCGTCACCGGATGCCCGTCGTCTGTGAAGGCCACGCAGCCGGCGGCCTTCTGCTCACCGAGCTCGGCGAGCTGATCGCCCTTCTGTCCGAGCGACACCGCTCCGATTGGATAGACGCGCGCGAGCCCGGCCTCCGACGCCTTCTTCAGGATGAACTGCGTGATGCCGGCATGATCGTTCACCGGCGTGGTGTTCGGCATGCAGGCCACGGCGGTGAAGCCGCCGGCCACGGCCGACGCAGTGCCGGTGGCAATGGTCTCTTTGTGCTCCTGGCCGGGTTCACGCAAGTGGACGTGGATGTCGATCAGACCGGGCGCCACCACTCCCCCGCGCGGCACCTCGTAAATCTCGGCGCCATCGATGGGCAGATCTTTCCCGACCCGGCGGATCAGGCCATCCTCGATCAGGACGTCGAACATGCCGTCAGTTCCGGTCGCCGGGTCGACCACGCGGCCGCCCTTCACAATCAATCTCGTCGCCACGCTCATCCTTCACTGCCGGGCGTGTCGCGCCCGGCCAGCAGATACAGCACTGCCATCCGGATGGCGACGCCGTTTGAGACCTGTTCCAGAATCACCGAGTTCGCACCATCGGCGACTTCGGAGTCGATCTCCACCCCGCGGTTCATGGGCCCGGGATGCATGACGATGACGTCGCCCGCGGCGCGGCGGAGACGCTCGCGCGTGAGCCCGAACAGCGAGAAGTACTCCCGCACCGACGGGAAGAAGTGCCCGTGCATCCGCTCCTGCTGGATGCGCAGCATCATCACGACGTCGGCGCCGTCGACGGCTTCGTCGATCGACGTCGTGATCCTGGGGCCAAGTCGATCGAGCCCGGCCGGAATCAGCGTTGCCGGACCACAGGTCCAGACCTCCGCCCCCATCGTCCTGAGCAGCAGCAGGTTCGAACGAAGCACGCGGCTGTGAAGCAGATCCCCGACGATCGCGATCTTCAGACCGGCGAGGCGCTTCTTATGGGCCCGGATCGTGAACGCGTCGAGCAGCGCCTGGGTCGGATGCTCGTGCATGCCGTCGCCAGCATTGACGATCGTCGAGCGGCACATCCGCGCGAGCAGGTGCGGGGCGCCGGACGAGGCGTGCCGGATCACGATCATGTCGGGGGCCATCGCTTCGATGTTGCGGACGGTGTCGAGGAGCGACTCCCCCTTGGTGACGCTCGACATCGCCGTGGCGATGCTGAGCGTGTCGGCGCTGAGACGCTTCTCAGCGACCTCGAAGGACGTCCGCGTGCGCGTGCTCGGCTCGAAGAACAGGTTCACGACCGTCCGTCCGCGCAGCGTCGGCACCTTCTTCACCGAGCGGGTGCCGATCTCCTTCATCGCCTCGGCGGTGTCCAGGATCAACTGGATCTCGCCAGCGTCGAGCCCATCGATGCCAAGCAGGTGACGGGATCGCAGCGTCACAGGTGCCGAAGCGGCGACCTCGGCCAATCGATCGCCGGGGATGGCCGTCATGGTTCCCCCTCGATGACGACTTCGTCTGCGCCGTCGATCTCCTGCAACCGGACCTGGACGCTCTGGCGGGCGGATGTCGGCAGGTTCTTGCCGACGAAATCCGCCCGGATCGGCAGCTCCCGGTGACCACGGTCGACCATCACGACGAGCTGGATGGCGCGGGGACGGCCGAAATCGATCAACGCGTCCAGCGCCGCACGTATCGTCCGGCCGGTATAGAGAACGTCGTCCACGAGCAGGATCTTGCGGTCGTCGATGGAGAACGGGATCTCGGTCCGGCGGACGACCGGCTGCGGCCCGACCGGCAGTCGCATCAGGTCATCACGATAGAGCGTGATATCGAGCGCACCGGTCGGCACCTCGTCACCATTGATCTCTTTGAGCGAGCGGGCGAGGCGCTTTGCGATCGGCACGCCGCGCGTGCGGATGCCGACGAGAGCAATTTCGTCGAGGCCACGATTGCGTTCGAGGATTTCGTGAGCGATGCGCGTCAGTGCGCGAGACATGCGGTCGGCATCCATCACCTGGGGCATGGATACCTCTGTGAGGCAGCTGTCATCAAACACCTCTTCTCGGCCTCGCAGGGCCGGGTTAAAGAGCCAAGGGATGCTAACACTGAATTGACGATTGCGGTGTGAGGTGTGAAGTTTGAAATTGGCGATTAGCGATAGCTTGGGACGAAGGACACCGGCCGGACCGAGCTGAACTCGGGGGTGAAAAGATCGGCCCTGGCGAAGCCGTCCATGTCTCGCGCCACCGGCAGGCCGAAGAAATACAACAGCGTCGGTGTAACGTCGACGATGGAGCCGCGCTGCGGACGTCCGGGCTGGACGGCGGTGCCGTACGCCAGCATGAAGCCATCCGGAGCGCGTTCGTGGGTGCCGCTGAAGTCCGCGTCCCCGATGACACGCGCCAGCCATCGCTTCGCAACGCCGGTCGACTCCATCCCGAAACCCGAGATGACCAGGAGCAGATCATCCTTCGCCATTCCGGCAAGCGCGGCGCCGATCTCGGCGTCGATGAAGGCGTAGTAGCGGTCCACGATCTGCGCCAACCTGCGCCGCTCCTCTTCGGGAACACCTCTCGGCGGTACCGGTTGCGCATATTGGAGGTAGTAATGGCCGACGGTGTCGAGGCCGGTGTAACGGACGGCAGACAGACGGGAGCTTTCCGCATCGCGGAGCTTGCGCGACACGCCCGCGTAAAGCTGATCTCGCTGGAGCGCGACGTCCTCTGGACTGCCGGTGGTAAACCCGGCTTCGTAGGCTGCGCCACTCGTTGATCCCGGCGCACCGTCGATCACTGGTTGCACTGCTGGGAGTACCCAGGCTGGATGTGCGGCACGGTCATACTCCGTGATCGAATCCACGGCCTGGTGCAACCGATCGCTCACGATCACACCGGTAGATGGATTCGCCGGATGCGTCAGCGGCCAGCGGACGATGGCCGATGCCATGCCCTGGTCCGAGAGGATTCCCCAGAGCGGCCGGGCGCCCCATGCGGCCGACGTCAGTGGCGCATCCTTCACGAAGCCGAGATGCACGAGCGCATGCGAAAGCGAATGGTCAGCGAGCAGGTTGATGCCGCGCCCGTCGCCGCGCGCGTAGTAACGTGCCGCGGATCGGACGCCGTTGCCGGCCGGGTACATGCCGGTCGCCACGGCCGTCCACACCGGGTCGGGCTGGGTTGGACGAATGGTCGCCAGATCCATCGCCGCGCCGCCGTCCAGCAGGCGGCTGAAGTTCGGCAGCCGGCCTTCGGCGGCGCGGGGCCAGATGTGCGCCAGCGATGCGCCGTCGAGCATCAGCACGGTGACGCGTGGCTCTCCTGCCGACAGCTCGGCGACCAGAGGCCGCGTCGTCCACGGCACGTGCTCGCGAGCGGCGGTGCCTCGCCCGCGCGCCGCAATCGGCAGCGCCATCGAAGCAATCACCGCAATGGCAAACAATGACGCCCCGACCCGGCTGCCGCGTCGTCCGAACGAGTAGTGAGCTGCCGCAATTGCGAGCAGCACGATCGCGGAGGCAGTCGCGGCGACGGCACCCGCGGTCATGCGCCACGCCGCAAGCTCGCCGAGCGCCAGTGCAAAGCCGCGCACGTTGAACCACATCAGCATCGCGGCGCCGGCCGACAGCGCCGCACCCAGCCACGCGAGCAGCCTGACGCTCACCCAGCCTGGCGAGAACGTGTCCATCGCGACGAACTCGCGAACGACGAGGAACACGTAGAAGATCACGGCGAAGTGCACGCCGTACAGCATTCCGAGCGTGAGGAACCACCACCACGGCGTGGCGGACAGCAGCGGCACTTCCGGATTCAGCTGCAGGACGATGATCGTGAGGTATGCCGCACCGAACGCGCCGGCGAGCAACGCGTTGGTCAGCATGCGGAGGTACCGCATGGCGCAAGTGTATACTTCGCTCTATGCCGGTCGACATCGACGCCGCGGTGATCGGCAACACGCGGCTGTCGGAAGACTACAGCGTGCTGGCACTCGCCGCACCCGAGATCGCCACCGCCGCACGACCGGGCCAGTTCGTGATGCTGAAGACGTCGCGCGGGATGGACCCGCTCCTGCGGCGTCCGTTCTCGATCTTCGAGGTGCTCCGCAACCCTGACGGCTCACCGCGCGGGATCACGATTCTCAACAAGCGCATCGGCACCGGCACCGGGCTGCTCTACGACCTCGAGGCAGGCGCACGGGTGCAGTGCCTCGGTCCGCTGGGCGTGCCGTTCGAACCTGCGGAAGCGCCGGCGCAGGCGTGGATGGTTGCCGGTGGTGTCGGCCTGGCGCCGTTCGTGACACTCGCGGAAGCGCTGATCGCGCGCCGAACGCCGCTCACGCTCTTCTACGGCGCACGGCGCGCGGCGGACCTGCACTGCGCCGACATCTTCGAGCGCCTGGGGGTGCCGATCGTCTACTCGACCGAGGACGGCAGCCGCGGATCACGCGGCTTCATCACTGTTCCCCTGGAAGCGCGCCTCGCCTCTCTCGAGTCCTCGGAGGATGTGCGGCTCTATGTGTGCGGCCCGACACCGATGATGCGCGCGGTCGCGGACGTCGCCGCCCTTCACGGCCGTCGCTGCGACGTCTCACTGGAGCAGGTCATGGGCTGCGGCATGGGTGGCTGCTACAGCTGCGTTGTTCCGGCGCGCGATGCCACGGGCGCGCCTCATCACACGAGATCCTGCATCGACGGCCCCGTCTTCGACGCCAGCCGGATCGTCTGGGACGCGCTGGCACACTGAACATGGACCTTTCGGTTTCGCTCGGCTCTCTCCGGATCCGCAACCCGCTCATCGCTGCCAGTGGATGCTT
>JACDDJ010000282.1 GCA_013817065.1 Acidobacteriota bacterium | reverse complement strand
TCTCTAGCTGCTCGATGGCATGGTCGGTCTGATGCAGGTCCTCGAGCATGCGCGCGATGCCGAGCCTCGCCTGGGTCTCGGCCAGCGTCGGAAGATTGGCGCGCTGCTCACGAGCCGATGCCAGCAGCGTGCGCCAGGTCGCCAGGCTGGCGGTGATGTCGTGCTGATACGCGTCCTGGATATGAGCGATCTGTGCGAGGAACAGCGGGTTGCCTGGATATTGCTCATCGAGGGCCTGCAGCAGGTTGATCGCACCAGGTATTTGATTCTCGTACCAGAGGTAAATGATTGAGAGCTGGTAGTCGGCCTCGCCTTGCAACAGCCGGCCTCTCGCCCGCGCCCGCCTCATCTGCTCCAGTCCGACCTTGCGGTCCCCGCCGGGGAGCAGAAGAAGGAACCGCAGCATCCGCGCCGCCGCCGGGGCGACGTCGGCGTAGTACTTGTACATTCCCATCCCGAAGTACGCGTCGTCCAGCGTTGGATCGAGCCGGAGTGATTCCTCGAGCGCCTGCAGGATGCGCTTGCCATCCCTGGCGGCCGCGAGCTTCTGGTCGCGCAGCACCCGCCACTGCACGCGCGCCGCGTAGGCGCCGCCCATGTAGAACCACGCTTCAGCATCAGTGGGGTCGCGCTCGGCCCACGCTTCGGTGGCCGCGATCGTTCGGTCGATCAGTGTCGTGAACTCGGCATCGAGCGCGGGGCTGTAGGGATCGAGCTGGATGCGCCACCAGAGCGCAGTAGCGGCAAGGACGTCGCAGGCTTCGCGCGGCGCTGGTCCGCATGCCTTGCGAAGCTCGGGCTCGACTTGGTCGAAGCGGGCATCGAGGATGAAATCGTAGGCGCGGACCAGGCCGCCGATACCGCGTAGCTCCCGCGCCGGCGGAGCCGAAGCGGCGGGGACGATCGTGAAGCACAGGGCTGCGATCACCGCGCCGGCGGCGTGTTTCATGTGACGCTGGTACGCAGTTGCTGTCGGGCGGTGTGACGCTCGAGGGCGAGCGCGATCAGCCGATCGAGCAGTGCCGGATATTCGACCCCGCTCGCCGTCCACATCTTGGAATACATGCTGATCGTGGTGAACCCGGGGATTGTGTTCACTTCGTTGACGAAGATGGCACCGTCTCGTCGCGACAGCAGGAAGTCGACCCGAGCCATCCCGGCACAGTCGATCGCCCGAAACGCCTCGATCGACATTCTCCGGACCTCGGCCACAGTGGCGGCCGGGAGGTCGGCGGGGATCACCGTCTGTGAAGCCGCGTCGATGTACTTCGCCTCGTAATCGTAGAACTCGCGCGAGGGAATCACTTCGCCCGGGACAGACGCTTCGGGATCGTCATTGCCGAGGACGGCACATTCGATCTCTCTCGCCTCGGGCACCGCCGCCTCAACGATGATGCGACGGTCGTAGCTACGGGCGAGGTCAATCGCGTCCGCGAGCGAGGCGGTGTCTTTCGCTTTGGAGATGCCGACGCTCGATCCAAGGTTGGCCGGCTTGACGAACAGCGGGAACCCGAGTGCCTCCTCGAGGTCTGCCAGGATGCGATCCCGTGCGGATGCCCATTCGTGCGCGCGGACGACGGAGTAAGGGCAGACAGGCAGACCGTGCGCCGCGAACACGACCTTCATCATTCCCTTATCCATCCCGACCGCCGAGGCCAGTACGCCCGCGCCGACATAGGGGACGTTGGCGAGCTCGAGGAGTCCCTGGATCGTCCCGTCCTCACCGAACGGACCGTGCAGCACCGGGAAGATCACATCGAGATTCAGGCCCGTCACCAGCGCTTGCGTGCCATCGTCTCCATGCGAGGCACGCGGACGATCGATCGAGAGGATCGTCTCTTCGCTGGGGTGAGCGACGAGGTGGACCTCGCGTCCGGCGCGCGGCGGACGATGTGCTTCGAGCCGTGATTGCTCGATGACTTCACCGGCCGACATCGTCGCCGGCGGCCGTTCGGCGATGCTCCAGCGGCCGTCCTTCTCGATCCGAATCGGCACCGGTTCGTAGCGGGCGCGATCGAGATGGGCGAACACCGCTGCCGCCGATGCGAGCGACACTTCATGCTCACCGGATCGCCCGCCGTATAAGACACCAACGCGCAAACGTTTCACGCCCTCAGGATACTCCGCCTGCCACCGGCCCGGTATGCTGGTGAGGAATGTTCCAGTTCACCCTGCTGCAGACTGACGGCGCGGCTCGGCGCGGCGAGGTGCACACACCGCATGGCGTGATCCAGACGCCTGCCTTTATGCCGGTCGGCACACGAGGCGCGGTGAAGTCAGTGACCCAGCGTGACCTGGAGGACCTCGATGCCGAGATCATCCTCGGCAATACCTATCATCTCTACCTGAAGCCAGGCGACGAGTTGATCGCGCGGGCCGGCGGTCTGCACAAGTTCATCGGCTGGAACCGGCCGATCCTGACCGACAGCGGCGGCTACCAGGTGTTCAGCCTGGCGGCGATGCGGCGGATCACCGATGAAGGCGCACAATTCCGATCTCACCTGGATGGTTCACTGCACCTGCTCACGCCCGAGCGCGCGACCGACATCCAGGCCAGGCTTGGCTCCGACATCGCGATGGTTCTCGACGAGTGTGTCGCGTCGACCGCTGATCCGGCCGATGCCCGGGAGGCGATGGAGCGCTCGGTGAAGTGGGCAGCGCGGTCCCGGCGGCGTCTGCTGCAGTTGCGCACCGATGCCGTCGACGATGTGGTGGTCACTAACCAAGGGCAGGCGCAGTTCGGGATCGTCCAGGGGGGCGTGCATCCAGGCCTGCGGACCGAAAGTGCGCAGGCAACGATCGACATCGGCTTCGAGGCCTACGCAATCGGCGGACTCAGCGTCGGTGAGACGGCCGAGGTCATGTACGAGGTCGTCGCTCATACCGCGCCGCTGCTGCCTGCCGACCGCCCCCGCTACTTGATGGGAACGGGGATGCCGGACGATCTCATCGAGTGCGTCGCCCGCGGGATCGACATGTTCGATTGCGTGCTGCCGACCCGCAATGCCAGGAACGGCCAACTGTTGACGTCCCGCGGTCCGCTCGTCATCAAGAATGCCCGGTATGCGGAGGATTCGCTGCCGCCGGATCCAGGCTGCGGCTGCTACACGTGCCGGCACTTTTCACGTGCCTATCTGCGTCATCTATATATAGCTGGCGAGATGACTGCAGCGACGCTGAACTCCATTCATAACCTCTACTTTTACCTTGACACCATGCGGAGGATTAGGGAGGCTATCGTGTTCGGCACGTTTGAACAGCTCCGCCAGGAGTTCCATCAAACCTTCTCCCGCCGGCCCCAACAGTAAAGATGTATTTCGTGAACGAATCGTTAGTCTTCGCCATGACTCCGCCCGGAGGAGCCCAGGCGTTGAGCGCCTTTCTCCCCTTCGCCGTGATCCTGGCGATCTTTTATTTCCTGATCCTCTTGCCGATGAAGCGCCGGCAGAAGAAAATTCAGGAGTTCCAGGAAAACCTCAAGGTCGGGGACAAGATTGTCACCACCGGCGGAATGTACGGCAAGATCACCCGCGTCACCGACAAGACCCTGCAGGTCGAAATCGCGGACCGCGTACGGATCGAGGTGTCGCGAGCGGCGGTGGCCGGATACCAGGGCCAGGACCCGGTGGTGCAGGACTCGGGTAATTCCTAAATCATGATCAAGAACCTTCGCTGGAAAATCATCACTATCGTTATCGTCCTGGTCGGCTTTTTCGCGATCGGGATCTATCCGATCCTGGCGCAGCGCTACGGGCTGCCGATACCCGGGTGGCTGGCGGCCAAGCAGCTGAAGCTGGGCCTCGACCTGCAGGGGGGCGTCCACCTCGTGCTGCGGGTCCATACCGGCGATGCCCTGCGCACCTTCAGTACCACGTCGAGCGATCAGCTGCGCGAAACGCTTCAGACCGCAGGCGTCACCGTCGGCTCCATTACCGTCGCCGGGGAGAACACCTTCACGATTGACGGAGTGCCCGGCGATCGCGACGCCGAGTTCCGCCGTGCTGCTGACGACCAGCTGTCGGCCAGCTTCGATCGTTCGTCGGCCCCCGGAGGCAGCTACGCCTTTACGCTGAAGAAGGACGTCGAGAGTGACATGCGCGAGCAGACGGTCGTGCAGGCGCTCGAGACGATCGATCGCCGCGTCAACGCGCTCGGCGTGGCCGAGCCCAACATCTCGCGTTACGGCCAGACGAACGACCAGATCATGGTCGAACTGCCGGGCGTCACCGAGGTCGAACGCGCCAAGGACATCATCGGCAAGATGGCCCTGCTGGAGCTGAAGATCGTCGAAGGCGGTCCGGCTCCCACGCAGGAGGCGCTGCTCCAGGCGCACGGTGGGCAGGTGCCGGCGGAGATGGAGGTCGTGTCCGGCGCCGCCGGCGCGCAGGCCGGCACCGAGTTCTACCTGGTACGCAAGATCGCCGCGGTGACGGGCGGCGACCTCCGCGGGGCCTCCGCAACGATCGATGAGAACAACCGGCCCGCCGTCCGCTTTCTGCTGACCGGTGAGGGCGCTCGCAAGTTCGGCAAGGTCACCGGGGAGAACATCAATCGGCTGCTCGCGATCATCCTCGACGGTCGGGTCCAGTCAGCGCCCCGCATCGAGGGCCGGATCACCGATGAAGGCCGCATCACCGGCAGCTTCACGAGCGACGAAGTCAACGATCTCTCCCTCGTCCTGCGCTCGGGCGCACTGCCGGCGTCGATGAGTTACCTCGAACAGGAAACCATCGGGCCGAGCCTGGGCGCCGATTCGGTGCGCGCCGGTGTCCTCGCCTCGATGATGGGGCTGGCGCTCGTCATCGTCTTCATGCTGTCCTACTACAAACTCTCGGGCGTCAACGCGGTCGTCGCGATGATCTTCAACCTGGTGATCCTCATCGGCTTCATGGCCTACTTCGGGGCCGCGATGACGCTGCCGGGCATCGCCGGGTTCATCCTGACGATGGGTATGGGCGTGGACTCGAACGTGCTGATCTTCGAGCGCATCAAAGAGGAGCTCGCCGCCCAGCGGGGCGCGCGCGCCGCTGTCAACGCGAGCTTCTCGCGCGTGTTCCTGACGCTGCTCGACACGCACGTGGCGTCGCTGATTGCCGCCGCGTTCCTCTTCCAGTTCGGCACCGGCCCGATCCGCGGGTTCGCGCTGACGCTGACGATCGGTCTGCTCACGAACCTCTTTACGTCCATTTTCGTGTCCAAGACGCTCTTCGAGCTGGTGCTCAACAACCGCCCGGCCGCGTCGAAGACCATCAGCATCTAGGTCGCCCCCATGCAGATTTTCAAGACTCCGAACTTCGATTTCATTCGCTGGCGCTGGCACGCGCTGGCGCTCTCGGCGCTGATCATCGGTGCCGGCCTGTTCATGATCGCCACCCGGGGGCTGCAGAAGGGCGTCGACTTCGAGGGCGGCACCGTCGTCATCCTGAAGTTCAACGAGGCTCCGGACTTCAATCGCATCACCGGGGCTCTTGGCGGGGACGCCGTCGTGCAGCAGTACGGCAAGGCTGAGAATCGCGACGTCGTGATCCGCGTCAGGCGGGTGGGTGAAGAGAGCGGCGGGAACCTCAGTAACGAGGTGGACCGCATCATCGCGATGCTCAAGGCGGCCAACATTGGGACGTTCGACGAGACGCCGGTCAAGACGAGCGTCGTCGGACCGGTGGTGGGCGAGCAGCTGCGCCGCCAGGCCCTCTGGGCTACCGTCCTGGCGATGGGCGGCATCCTCGTCTACATTGCGCTGCGCTTCCAGTTCTCGTTCGCCGTGGGCGCTATTGTCGCGACCCTGCACGATCTGCTGATCTGTCTCGCGTTTCTGGCCTTCTTCCGCTATGACATGACGTTGAACGTCGTTGCCGGGCTGCTCACGATCACCGGCTACTCCGTCAACGACACGATCGTTGTCTTCGACCGCGTTCGCGAGAACATGCGCGGCATGCGCCGCGACAATCTCACCAACATCGTCAACAAGGCCGTCAATCAGACCCTGTCGCGGACGGTGATTACCGCCGGCACGACCTCCCTGAGCGTGCTCGCGCTGTACATCTTCGGCGGCGAGGTCCTCGAAGGCTTCGCCTTTACGATGCTGGTCGGGATCCTCAGCGGCACCTACTCGACCGTGTTCATCGCCTCGGCACTCGCGATCATTCTGCAGGGGCGCAAGCCGCTCAAAGGCCAGATGGCGGGTGGTTCGAGCGCGACGGCAACTGCGGCGGCTGCGACCGGCTCGACCCGGCCGAGCAAGCGCACGAAAGTTTCGTAGCCGCTTGCTGTTCGCGTGAGTCTATTCGCCGCCGTCCTGCTCGGGGCCATCCAGGGCCTCACCGAGTTCCTGCCGGTTTCGAGCTCGGCCCACCTGATTCTGGCGCGGGCGTTTTTCGGCTGGGAGCTCC
>JACDDJ010000281.1 GCA_013817065.1 Acidobacteriota bacterium | reverse complement strand
AACGGGAAGTCGTTCAGGCCTTATCGGACATGTGTTCCGCCTACTCGACGCGCTCGGCAAGCGCTCGCCAAGGTGGCTGCTTCTCGAGAACGTTCCGTTCATGCTGCAACTGCAACATGGCCGGGCGATGCGGTACCTTGTGGATTCGCTTGAAGAGCGCGGCTATACGTGGGCCTATCGCGTAGTCGACGCACGCGCATTTGGAATTCCACAGCGACGCCGACGTGTCATCCTGCTAGCGTCCAAGAGTGAAGACCCGCGCCCGTGCCTCTTCGCGGACGATGCTGCCAAGCGAGAGAACGCGTTCGCCCCCAACCTGCTGTGCGGCTTTTATTGGACTGAAGGGCTTCGCGGTCTCGGGTGGGCAGTCGACGCTGTTCCAACTCTGAAGGGCGGTTCAACTATTGGCATTCCATCACCGCCGGCCATTTGGAATCCTCAGGATGGCTCAATCGGCACACCGACGATCACAGATGCGGAAAGGCTTCAGGGGTTCGAAGCAGGCTGGACCACACCGGCCGGCGAAGCCGAAGGCGTTCGCGACAGCCACAGATGGAAGCTCGTCGGAAATGCCGTCAACGTAAGGGTGGCCGAGTGGCTCGGCCGCAGGCTGGTGAGTGGAGGGAGGGTAGGCGCAGGCGAAGATCGCCTCGCACTGGGGAAGGCCTGGCCAACTGCCGCTTGGGGCCATGGTGGAGAGGCATTCTCGGTTGCTGTATCGGAGTGGCCAGAACAACAGCGTCACGTCCACTTGCGCCACTTCCTACACTCGCCTTTGAAACCACTTTCCCGGCGCGCAGCTGCCGGGTTTCTCAGCCGTGCATTGGTCGCCAAACTCAACTTTGAAGACGGCTTTCTCGATGACGTCGCCCGTCACATCGATCGCATGGACAGGCTCACCGCAGCCTGATGGCTGATTCTCCGTTGCTTCCGCCGACTGGCAGCCCCATAAGCCGCGTGCTGGTGCGCACGAGGACTGATGTTCAAGGCGCACGACGAGCCCGCGCAGACAAGAACGAACGGGCAAAGGCGGCGGGAAAGCGCACGACCCCATTCAAGGAGCAGCTGTCGTTCGCAATTTATTTTGCGAGGTATATGAGCGCGGAGATTGCCGCCGCTCTCTCGTCGGAGTTTCCCGGTGTTCGGAGCGGGGAGACGCCGTCGCAGTCGGTGCGCGGTCCGAAACGGGTAGATCTCAATTACAGCACACCGGAATTGGGTCTGGGCTTAGCGATCTCCTTCAAGTCTGTGCACTTCGGTGAGAAGGCGAACGGAGATGCCGACTTCACCCACAATCAGAAGAGAAACGACGAGGAGCTCCGAGTCGAGGCGACGGCCCATCACCTACGGCAGCCCTACTCTGTACTCGTGGCCGCTCTTTTTCTGCCGTTCGAAGCGTGCACGGATTTTGCGGAAACCTCATCGTTCGCGTCGTGGGTTAAGTACCTGTGGCCATTGAAGGGGCGTACTGAGCCCGAGGACCCGCCGGACCGGTTCGAACTGGTTTTCATCGCGCTCTACGCGCGTGACGGCAGCGAGCTGGCTTTCTACCAGGTCGGCGGACCGGTGGCCTGCCCCCGAAGCGGCCGGCCTCGCCAGCTCCTATCACTCGACGACTTCTTGCAAATTGTTACGCAGACGTACCGCAAGAGAAATGGACAAGACTTCTTCTTCGAAGGGGAAGAGCCGCAGTAAGACACCGACGGCATCCTCTACCGCGGCCCGACAGAGAATGCGCGGCACAGCCCAGCGAGACACCCAGGGCGAACTCGCCCTTCGAGGGGAACTGACCCGCCTGCGGTTGAGATATCGCGTGAATGTCAAACTACCGGGTACTCGTCGTACCGCGGACATTGCGTTCATCCGGCTCAAGGTCGCCGTCTTCGTCGACGGCTGCTTCTGGCATGGCTGCCCGGTACACGGCACATGGCCAAGGGCCAACGCCGAATGGTGGCGCGCGAAGATCGAGGCAAATCGGCAACGCGACAACGACACGAACCACCGACTCCGACTGGGAGGATGGCTGGTTTTGCGCTTTTGGGAACATGTGGACCCTTCGGTAGCAGCGACATGCGTCTTGAAGGCTCTCGCCGCGAAACAACAGGGAGTCTAACGACAGACTCGATTAGGCCTGAGCAAACGGAAAGCAATCAGGCACCTGATCCGACGCCACGATGAGCCGCCGGACGGCCACCCGGTTAGACCAGCGATATTGCTTCTCGTATCCCTACCTGCCCAACCCCTTCGCCCGGTCCTCCGCGAGGCCATCCGGATACGCCACCATCAGGTTGTAGCGCTGCACCGCCTCGTTGAGCCGCACCGAGTCCCGCTCGTTCGCGGCAACGACACTGTTGTAGGCCGCGATGCTGTCGTCCAACGCGGACCTTTGCGTTTGCGCAGCCGCGGTCTCCGAAGGCGTCGGCCTTCCTGATCCTGCACCGTTCGCGACCCGGATCCGCTCGTTCAACTCCGCAACCATCCGCTCGACGCGCTCGGTCTCGGTCTTCAGCGCCACGAGCTGCGCATCGGCTTGCGCACGAGCGGCGTCCAGCCTGGTGCGCTCGGCGTCGATCCACTCCTGCAACGACGCTTTCTCCTCCGGCGAGGCCAGGATTGCCGGGAAACATCCGTCCTCGAAGATGCGGCGCAGCTCGCCTTGAAACACCTCATCGTGCGCGGTCGACTTGTTCCCCTCCGCAAGGAACCTGACGTGGACCATCTCGTGGCAGAGCGTCCGCCTCACATCGTCCTCGACATCCTTCAACGCCGCCTCGAGGAGGATGATCTTGCCGTCGGTCATCCCGTTCAGCCGATAGTCGCCCTCGTCCAGGCGGTCGAGACCGGCATCCCATAACACCTTGACGTTCGGCAGCACGCCGTCGAAATGGAGTGCGTTCAGCTCATTGAACAAGAGACCGAGATCGGCGTCGCCAGGTTTGTCGCGAGCGGCCTCGAGCAGCGCGTGTTGCGGCGAAGGCACGTCCGGCGCGGCAGGCGTGCCGGATCCGTCCCACCAGTAAACCAGGGCGCCGATTGCCAGGCACACGCCCAGCGTTACCAAGAGAACTGATTCTCGCCTGCTCGCCATCTGTGTGGATCGCCGCCGCTCAGCACTGTACCCGAACTCCGAGCAGCGATCCCCAGCGCTACAGGAACAAACTCCCTGACGATTCCGTAGGGGCTTGAATACCGTCCGCCCGTCGTCGAGAGAGACGGGTGCGTCGCAACGAACATCAGGGGGAACGGCAATGGACTGGGTCGAGGGAACGCGCGGACGTGGACGGAGGTGGTTCGGCGGGCTCTCGCTCGACCTGAAGCTCGGCGGACGGATGCTCGTCAAGTATCCCGGCCTGACTATCGTCGGCGGGCTCGCGATGGCGTTCGCGATTTGCGTCGGCACGGTCGTCTTCGAAGTCCTGACACTGTTCGTCGCTCCCTCCCTGCCACTGCCGGCGGGCGACCGCATCGTCCAGGTCCGCAACTGGGACATCTCTGCGAACGGTCCCGAGCCGCGGGCGCTATATGACTTCACCATCTGGCGCAGTTCGCTGCGCTCGGTCACGGAGCTCGGTGCCTGGCGCGACGTCACCACAAATCTGATCGTCACTGAAGGTGATGCGCGGCCGGTGCAGGTCGCGGAGATGACGCCCAACGGCTTCGGCATCGCCGCGGGTACGCCGCTCATGGGCCGCGTGCTCGCCCCATCCGACCAGGTGGCAGGTGCGGCGCCGGTCGCCGTGATCGGGTATGACCTGTGGCGAGCGCGCTTCGGCAGCGATCCCAACGTGCTCGGTCGCAGCGTCCAGCTCGGATCCGAATTCGCCAGCGTCGTCGGCGTGATGCGCGAAGGCTTTGCGTTCCCGGTGTCGCACGAAGTGTGGACGCCGCTGCGGACCGACATCGCCGGCCAGGCGCCGCGTTCCGGTCTCGCGGTCTCGGTCTTCGGCGTGCTCGCACCCGGCGCGACCCTCGAAACCGCGCAGGCGGAGCTCGCCGCGTTCGGACGACGGCTAGCGGGCGAACAGCGGGCGACGCACGAGCATCTGCAGCCGCGCGTCGCGCCGTACGCCGAGGGGCTCTTCGCCTCGTCCGGCGAGGAGATCGTGATGGCGGCCTCCATCTACTCCTTCGTGATCATGCTGCTGGTGCTGGTCTGCAGCAACGTCGCGCTCCTCCTGTTCGCGCGCGCCGCGACCCGTGAGACCGAACTCGTCGTGCGGACCGCTCTCGGCGCGAGCCGCAGCCGGATCGTCACGCAGATGTTCGCCGAGGCGCTGGTCCTCGGCGGCTGTGCGGCGGTCGTCGGCCTCGCCGCCGCTCAATTCATCCTCAGCAACTGGGGCGTGAGCTTCCTGGAGGTAAACCTCGGCCGGCTTCCCTTCTGGTACGACCTCAGCCTGTCGCCCGCGACGGTGCTGTTTGCGATCGGCCTTACCGTACTTGGCTCTGGGATCGCCGGCGTGATGCCCGCGCTCAAGGTCACGCGAGGCATGGGATCCCGCCTGAAGCAGGCGTCGGCCGGGGCCGGCGGACTGCAGTTCGGCGGCATCTGGACCGCGGTGATCGTCGTCCAGGTCGCGGTGACGGTGGCATTTCCCGCACTCGTCTACGTCGAACAGTGGCAGCTGCGCCGGGTCGAGACGTTCGAGGCCGGATTCGCTGCCGAGGAGTATCTGGCGGTGCGACTCGAAAAGGACGCCTCCAGCGCCGCAGCACAGACAGACGATGCGGCACGCACGGCGCGACGTGCCGCCTTTGCCGCAACCGTCGACGAGCTGCGCCGCCGCGTGTCATCCGAACCGGGCGTCACGGGCGTCACCTTCGTCGACCGGCTGCCGCGTACGGAGCGGCCCGAATACGAGATCGAGCTCTCCTATGACTCGACGACTCCGCGTTCGGGGGGCGGGAGCGCACGGCTGCCATTCCGCGAAGCGACGGTAGCCGGGATCGAGCCGTCGTACTTCGACGTACTGCAGACGCCGATTCTCGCCGGTCGTGCGTTCAATGCCGGCGATCTCACGTCCGGCGGAAAGGTCGCGATCGTCGACCAGGGCTTCATCGACCAGGTGCTGGAGGGACGCAATCCGATCGGCCAGCAAGTGCGATTCGTCGGAAGGAGCGATCCGAAGGACCCGGCTCCATGGTTCGAGATCGTCGGCGTCGTGAAGGATCTCGGGATGGGCACACCGACGCGAAGGAGCCGCGCGGCAGGCTTCTACGTTCCTGCCACGCCGGAACGATTTGATCGGGTCTACATGATGGTTCACGTGGGCGGCGACCCGATGCTGCTGGCACCGCAGCTGCGCGAAGTCTCCAGCGCTGTCGATCCAACGCTTCGACTCTCGGAGTTCCAGCGGGTGAACGAGGTCACGAACGATGTTCTATGGGTCGTCGGACTCTGGTTACGCGTCACGGTCCTGATGACTGCCGTCGCCCTGCTGCTCTCGCTCGCCGGTATCTACGCAGTGCTGTCGTTCACCGTCGCGCGACGCACGCGTGAAATCGGCCTCCGCGTTGCGCTTGGCGCAAACCCCCGGCGCGTCATCGGCGCCATCCTCCGGCGTCCGCTCTGGCAGGTGGGATGTGGCGTGCTCGGTGGCGTTGCACTCATCGCCGCTGTCGGCAGCATGGAACTGGAGATGCCGGGGATGAACGGTGAGCTCTCGCTCAAGCAGTTCGCGATCATCATGGCCTACGGAATCCTCATGCTGGGAGTCTGCCTCCTGGCCTGCGTCGTCCCAACCCGCCGCGCACTGCGCGTCGAGCCAACCGTCGCACTGCGGGTCGATTAGTCACCTGCGGTGATTCCGGCCAGCATTCGCCGAAATTTGTGCGGCGATAGCTGAGCGAATGCGGCGAATATCGACCATATTCACCGCAGAGCGTGCGGTGAATGCCTGAATATATCCATCGCCGAGTGTGGTGTCCGTGAAGTTCGTTCGCACAATCGTCGCTCCACGCTGAACAACCTAGCCATCGATCTCCGGCGCGACGAACAACCCCTGCGCTGCAGCGGCATGGCGCAAGCGCGGATCGAATGACACCAGCGTCGCCGCCTCTGCGTCAAGGGCCAACGCGACATGCAGTGCGTCCAGCGCACGTAAGGGAATTTCCACTGAGGTCAACAGCAGACGCTCAGCACGGCGGTGAACAGGCGGGGTGAGCTCTGCGATCCGGCATGACGCCGCGAGCTTCTCCGCCTCGCGATAGAGACGACGCGACTCCGCCTGCGTCAGCGACCCTTCGCGTGTCCGGCGTCCCAGTGCGGAGGCCGTCTCGGTGAGAACGAGATCTGACACGATCACTTCCCCAGCGTGCATCAGCGCTTGATTCAGCACGTCGCTTTCGAGTTCGGGGACCAGCAACTTAACCAGCGCGCTTGCATCAAGGTAGACC
>JACDDJ010000011.1:9859-19177 GCA_013817065.1 Acidobacteriota bacterium | reverse complement strand
TGAAGATGCTGTGCGAGGCGACCGTGGCGTAGCCCATACGTTGATAGATCGGCCGCCCCACATCGGTCGCATGCAGAAACGTGGGGAGATCTCCGTGCCTTGTGGCCGCCACCTCCAGCGCGTGCCTCATCGCCGCCTCGGCGTAGCCACGCCGCTGCTGCGCGGGATCGGTCGCAACCAGCGCAACGTAGCGGTAGCCGTCGACGATCAGGACGGCCGCGGAACTGGCCGGCGTCGTCCCGACCATGCCCAGCGCCGGGACGTGATCGGCCCAGAAGGCTCGCTGGCCGAGGACGGCCTTTCCCGCCTCGAGGTCCATCCCGTAGGCCAGCGAGTTCATGTCCAGCACCCGGCCACAGCCGGGGTCGTCGTCGGGAACGGTGAGCTGCAGGCCGTCCGGAACGTGGTCACCGGCCCGACCTGCTCCGCGACCATCCCCGTCAAAGCCATCATCGGCGTCAGGCCGCTGTTGTCGAGGATCGAGACGACGTCAACGCCATCCGCAAACGCCTCGTGGGTGACCACGAACAGCCACGGGACGTCTTTGTCGGACGCCCACGCACAGGCTTGGTCGGCATGCGATTTCAGCTTGTCGCCTGATACTCCTCTGCCCGTGAGCAGGGCGACGTTGAAGAAACTGATCGGCAGACCGCTGAAGATGTACTCGATGCCATCTTCGACCGCGGCGCTCACTGCCGGCCCACCTGTGCACATGACGCGCCAGGCGTCGCCGAACTGCCGAATGCTGAGATCAATCCCGTCGCCGTGCGCGCTGCCCATGGTGTCTCCTTACTTCACGGGGGGTGTGTCTGGCACCGGCGCCACTGACGCCAGTTTCCATTGACCGCCCTCGCGCACAACGGTGTTGAGGAAGCGGCCGCGCTGCGGCGCGCCGGTGCCACCGGTCACCTCGTAGGTCCCTTCCTGGATGCGGACGTCGGCATTCACTCGCTGCGTGCGTCCAGCCTTCAGACTCAGCCTGGTTCCCTTCATGGGGCCGGCAAAGGCCTGGACGAAAAACTCTTCGACCGCCGCCTTCCCCATGAGCGGCGCGCCGGTCGTCTGCATGCGAATGGCGTTCTGACCGTAGAGCGACGCCAGAGACTTTGCGTCCCCCTTGTTCCAGGCCCATTGATACTGCTCCATCAACGCGTCAAGGTCGGGATCGCTCTGCCGGGCACTGGCACCCGCTCCAGCCAGCAACACGAGGGCGAGGACACCTGCAACCAGTGCTTTCATAGTCATTCTCCTGTCAGTCACACGGATGAGGCGGGATTCTGACCCGGCGCACCGGCAGAGTCAAGGGCCTACTTGCCGCCGGACCCGGATTTCCGCATATACTCCGCGCACATGAGCTTGCAGCCCGGCACACGACTCGGCCCATACGAAATCAAGGAAGCCGCCGGATCCGGAGGCATGGGCGATGTCTACCGGGCTCACGACGTGCGGCTCGATCGTGACGTTGCCGTCAAGACTCTGAAGGGTCCGTTCTCGGAGCGCTTCGAGCGCGAGGCACACGCAATCTCGGCGCTGAACCATCCGAATATCTGCACGCTCTTCGACGTCGGTCAGCACGAAGGCAGCGGTTACCTTGTCATGGAGTTCATCGAGGGCAAGCCGATCGCCGGGCCGATGCCGGTCGAGCAGGCCATTACGTACGGCGTCCAGATCTGCGAGGCATTGCACGCGGCCCACCGCAAAGGGATCATCCATCGCGATCTCAAGCCGGCCAACATCCTCGTCACCAAGCAGGGCATCAAGCTCCTCGACTTTGGCCTCGCCAAGTTGGCGGCAACAGGTTCGGGCGTCATGGCTGCCCCGGCCGGCTCGGCGGCCGAGCAGGCGACGCTGGCGGCGCTCACCGGCGCGCACACGGTCGTCGGGACGCCGCAGTACATGGCGCCGGAGCAGATCGAGGCGCGCGAGGTCGATGCGCGTACTGACATCTTTGCGTTCGGCTGCGTCCTCTACGAGCTGATCACCGGCCATCGCGCCTTCGAGGGTCAGACATCGTCGAGCATCATGGCGGCGGTGCTCGCCACCAAGCCGCGGCCGATCGAAGAGCTCGTGCCGCTGACGCCGCCGGCCCTCGAGCGGATCATCTCGCGTTGCCTGGCGAAGGATCCTGAAGATCGCTGGCACACGGCGCGTGACGTTGCCGCCGAACTGCAATGGGTCTCCCAGGGTGGATCGAAGGTAGGTCTGCCGGCTCTCGTCAGCGGCCGCCGGCGTGTGCGCGAGAGCCTGGCATGGGTAGCCTGTGGGCTCGCCACGATCGCGGCGCTGGCCTTTGCGGTCGCGTGGATGCGACGCGCGCCGGAACCGGCGCCGGTCGTGCGCTTTCCGCTCCTGGTCCCGGCGAAGGTGCAGAATCCGAGCCCGCCGATCGTTTCCCCCGACGGCCGCCACATCGTCTTTGCCGGCGATGCTGACGGCAAGCGGCTGGTATGGCTTCGCCCGCTCGAGGCGCTCGAGGCCCGACCGCTGCCCGGCACGGAGGGTGTCCTGCGACCGTTCTGGTCGCCCGACAGTCGCTTCGTGGCGTTTGTCGCCGGCGGCAAACTCAAGAAGGTGGATATTGCCGGGGGGCCGCCGCAGACCATCTGTGACGCACCCACGGGGGCCGACGGCAGCTGGAGCCCTGCCGGGGTCATCCTGTTCGACGGCCAGGGCACCGACCCGCTGCGACGAGTCGACGTCAGCGGCGGTGTCAGCCAGCCAGTCGTCCTCGAGGAGGGCAAGACCGACGGAACGCCGGGCGCCGGCTGGCCCGAATTCCTTCCCGATGGGAAGCACTTCCTCTACACGGTGGAGGATCCCGCTGCCGCCGGCCGAATGACGTTGATGGTTGGGGCCTCGACACAACGAAGTCCAAGGCCCTCTTCACGACCACCACGCAGGTCCAGTTCGTCGAGCCCGGGTACCTGCTCTTTGTCCGGGAGCGGACCCTGGTCGCACAGAAATTCGACGCCGCGTCCCAGACGCTCGAAGGCGAGCCCGTCCCTCTTGGCGAGGATCTCGCCCTTGGGGCCCTCGGCCTGGCGTCGTTTTCCGCGTCGCGCAATGGCGTCCTCGTCTTCCGCGCCGGTGAGTTGGCGGGCGCACGGCTGCTCTGGCTCGATCGCAGTGGCAGAGATACGACGGTGATGGACGCTCCGGCGGAGTATCGCGATGCGGCGCTGTCACCAGACGGCACGCGACTCGCCTACGATCTCGTTGACGGCGCGGGGGGCGATCTGTGGGTTCGCGATCTGGCTCGCGGCGTCTCCTCGCGTTTCACCTATGACCCCGCCCTGGAAAACAATCCGCACTGGTCGCCCGACAACCGACGCATCGTGTTCACGTCGCAAGCGAAGGGGCGCGGCGATCTCTATGTGAAGGACGCAGCGGGTACGAAGGACGCCGAGCCGCTCCTCGTCAACGCGGACGAAAAGTACATCTCCGACTGGTCGCGAGATGGCCGCCACATCCTCATCACCAGCCGAAATGAGGGGCAGGGGGCCTTCGACATCTTCGCGATGGTGATGGAGGGCGACCGGAAGCCGTTCCCAGTAGTGAAAACGGCGTTCAACGAGCTGTGGGCGACCTTTTCGCCCGACGGCACATACATCGCGTATCAATCCAATGAGTCCGGACGCCCCGAGGTCTACGTCCACGAATTCCCCGAAGCGCAACGCAAAGTACAGATTTCGACCGAGGGCGGAACCGAGCCGTTCTGGCGAGCGGACGGCCGCGAGCTGTTCTACCGCGCCGGCGAGCGGATCATGTCAGTGCCGCTGCAGGCCGGGACGACGTTCAGTGCCGGAGCGCCCGTGCAACTCTTCCAGACGCGATTTGCGACGCCTGCGGTTCGAGCCCGATACCGGCCGTCGCCAGACGGTCAGCGGTTCTCGTCCTCAGCCCTCTCGCGCGCGACGCCGAACAGCCCGCATCCGTCGTCCTCAACTGGACGTCCGCGCTGGCGCGCTGATCCCGCGTCGCCGCATTAGGAGATATTTCACATGCCCGAACGTGTCTGGTCGCGTCGCGACGTGCTCCGTCAGTGCCTGGCGGCAGGCGTCCTTGTCGTTCCCGTTGGCTGTGGTGAAGCGGAGGTCCTGCATGCGTGGCTCGACGCGCAAAACGAGCGGCAACCCACCGCGCACGTGGAAATGGGGCCGTTCTATAAGAAGCACGCACCCGCGACGAAAGCGATGCGCCTGCCGAATGATCCCGGCCTGCCGCTCAAGATCAGCGGCCGCGTGATCAACGTCCATGGAGAACCGGTCCAGGGCGCGAAGATAGAGGTCTGGCAGGCGGACCACGGTGGTCTGTACGATCTCGAAGGCTATCGCTATCGCGCGACGCTGACGCCACCCTCGTCTGAGTACGCCTTCGACTCCGTCATGCCGGGACACTACCCCGCCCGCGTCGCGCGTCACGTGCACTACTTCGTCACCGCCCCCGGGCACAGGCCGCTCACCACACAGTTGTACTTCGCTACCGACGAAGTGTTCGACGGGAATCCCGACAAGAACTACTCGAAGGATCCCCTGATCACAGCGCGAGATCTCGTCCGTCCGGTGACTCTCGCCGGCACGCCGGAAGCATCTATTGCGGCGGCGGAGTTCGAGCTCGTGATGGGGAAGGCCTGATGGGCGTGACGCGGACACACGTTGTCGCCTGCGCTATCGCGGGCATGGTCGCCACCGGGGCGGGCGCACAGCAACCGGCGGCGCCGATTCCCGTCTCCGCCAGCGTCACGTTGCCCGCAAGGACCGCGAGCCTGGCGGCGATCAACGGCTCGGCCCTTGTCGCAGTCGGCATGGCGGACGGAAAGGTCGCGGTCTGGAATGGCCGCGATGCCGCTCCATCACTCATCCTGGCGTCACACGCGGTGAAGGTGCTGGCCGTGGGCTCCAGCGCCGACGGCCGTACCCTGTGGAGCGTAGACAGAGAGGGCCTGCTGGTCCACACTCCGTTCAATCCAGCGGTTGAGGCGACGTCGCCGGACGCCGGGCCGTCCTCGTCCCGCAGGCTGGACCTGGGCGCGGAGCGTATCGTCGAGGCGGTGTTCTCGTCCGATGCCAGCCTGATCGTCACCGGCGGTGAGCACGGTGAGCTGCGCGTGTTCGACTCGGCGTCAGCTGCCCTGCGCCATCAGATTCGCGCTCATCGAACCGAACTGCAGGCCCTCGCGGTGCGCCCCGGATCTTCGCTCGTGGCCAGCGCGAGCGCCGAGGCCGACCTCCGCATCTGGGACATGGCAAGCGGGCGCGAGACTTCATCCGTGGACGGCGCACTATCGCTCTTTGCACTGAAGTTCAGCCCGACCGACGGGACACTGGCGGCCGGGGGCGTCGATCGCCGCCTCACGCTGCGCGACGCCGCCACATTCAAAGAACTTCGGCACGTGGCTTTGCCAGCGCCAAAGATGGTGGCGTCCCTGGCCTGGTCACCGGACGGCCGCTGGCTTGCGGTTGGTGATATCGATGACGCAACACTCTCGAAGGGCGAGATCCACGTCCGTGATGCGTTGAGTCGCGCCGTCATTTGCCGGTTCGACACCGGCGGTATGCCGGTGAGCAGCCTGGTCTTCGCCGGTGAACGAACCGTGATCGGCGTCGGAGGCACGCGGATCCGCGCCTGGACCGTGCCGGCAACTCGTCCGGGGCGTCGCTAGGCACGAGTCCTGCTCTCCTTCCATGAAGAGCGAGGTATGAAAGGTCTGAGCTGGTCTGTGGCGCTCCTGACAGCAGTGACAGCGACGGTCATGTGCACCTCCTCACAACCCGACCGCCAGGGCGATCGGTCGGCGGAACGCCGACAGATGGTCGCCGAGCAGATCCGCGGCCGCGACATCCGCGACCCGCGCGTTCTCGCCGCGATGGAAAGGGTCCAGCGGCATCTGTTCATGCCGGAAGCGGTACGCGGTGAAGCGTATGGCGATCATCCCGTTTCGATCGGCTACGGACAGACCATTTCCCAACCCTACATCGTCGGATTCATGAGCGAGGCGCTGGAGCTCAGACCCGGGCACCGCGTCCTCGAGATCGGCACCGGTTCGGGATATCAGGCCGCGATCCTCGGCGAACTTGCGGGCGAGGTCTACACCATCGAGATCGTTGATCCGCTCGCCGAGAGTGCGCGGGCGACGATTGCGCGGCTCGGCTACAAGAACGTCCACGTTCGAGCCGGCAACGGCTACGCAGGCTGGCCCGAGCACGCGCCATTTGACCGCATCATCGTCACCGCCGCCCCCGACGAAGTGCCGTCGGCGCTCGTCGAACAACTCGAGGTCGGCGGCCTGATGGCCATTCCGGTCGGGACCGTGGCCCAGGAACTGCGGATCCTGAAACGGACAACAGGTGGCATGGATACGCTGAAGACGCTGCCGGTCCGCTTCGTCCCGATGACAGGGAAGGATAAGAAGGATTGACGCGATTGTCGCTGCTTCGCGCGACGGAGGGGACGGAGAGAGCGGAGACGTTCCTCGATGACGGCGTGTGAATTCGTAGATCCGACCCGCGCGGCAGTAACCTTGCTTCTCTCGCTATCATGTTGCTCCTCACACGTCTTGCCCTTGCCGCCCTGCTGACACTCGCTGCGGGTGTCGACACTGGTGCACAGGAACAGAAGCCAGTACGGCGCTTCTCGCTTCCGGCGCTCGTGACCACCGCGGTATTCGCGCCTGACGGCGCGACGATCACGGTGTGGGACCCGGGTGGGTGGTCGAGCTGGGACGCCGCGTCCGGCAACCGGCGAGGGCGCGAGCCGGTCATCGGCAAGGGCTGCGAGCGCAGGTCCGCTCTGCCGCGATCGGCTGACGGACGTGTCGTCGCCGTCCAGTGCCGGGACCGTCTCTTCTTCTTCGACGCCGCGACCGGACGCACCCTCGGCGAGCGTGCGGTCCCGGACAATCAGACCGCCGCGATGTACACCGCGGCCGCGAACGGGAGTGTCGCCGCCGTTGTCAGGGCTGGCGCCACGAACACAGTGACGGTCGGTGCGATTGCGTCCGGGCCATCCAGCGATCTGCAAGTCGATGGCGAAGTCGAGGACCTGTCACTCTCATCCTCGGGCCACCGGCTGTCGATTGGAACGATCAAGGGTGTCGAGGTCAGGGAATCGGCCGGCGGAAAATCGCTCCGCACGTTCGAAGGCCGCGCCTCTCATGCGCTCAGTAGTGACGGTCGCCTCCTTGCGATTACGTCGGATCGCGGTGCGCAGATCTTCGACGTGGAAACCGGCACGCGGCTGGCCGAAGCGGAGGGGCGGGCCTCCTCGCTGCGATTCAGTCCGGACGGAAAGCGACTGGTTGGCTGGACGAACCAGCGCGTGATCGCCTGGGACGCGGCCACCGGCGCGCAGCAACTGGTCCTCAAGTCCGACGAGTTCGTGGACGCGTCGATCTCCCCGGACGGGACCCGCCTCGTGACCGTCTCGCTCGATCGCCGCGGTGACGCAACGACGAGCGTGCTGGCGGTGTGGCGACTTCCCTAGCGCCTGTATCATAGGAGGCCATGGCCAGCCTGATTGAAGCGATCGAAATCAAACGCAAGTCGTACTTCGAGTACGAGGACGCGCCCTACCACTGCATCGATGTCGACGTCTCGAAACCCACCGCCCGCGGCGGGCAAACGCTGGTGCGCCTGAAGATGCGTAACCTGCTGACGCAGGCCGTCTTCGACAAGACGTTCAAGGCCGGCGAGAAATTCAAAGAACCGGACCTGGTCATGGTCCCGGCGTCGTTCCTCTACGCCGACAGCGGCGGCTACCACTTCATGGACCAGGAGAGCTTCGACACGCTCACCCTGTCGTCCGGAACGCTCGGTGACGACCGGATGCTGCTGGTGGACAACGTTCTCGTACAGGTCCACAAATACAACGGCAATCCAATCGGGGTCGTCTTCCCTGCCCACGTCGAGCTCACCGTTACTGCGACCGAACCAGGCGTCCGCGGCGACACCGCCAGTGGCGGCGTGACCAAGGCGGCCACCCTCGAGACCGGCCTCGAAGTGCGCGTGCCGCTCTTCATCAAGGAAGGCGAGAAGGTGAAGGTCCACACCGAAACGCGCGAGTTCGCCGGCAGGGCGTAGGACTACTTCACGACCCAGTAATAGATCATCTTGCCGTTGACGTCCTGCTTCTTCTCAGGGGGCCACTCGGATCCCATGTCGAAGCTGTGCGACACGATGCGTGTGCCGGGCTTCAGCGCTTTCAATTTGGGCATCAGCTTCTGATTCAGTGTCGGCAGCAGATACAGCGTGATGACCGTGGCCGGACTCAGGTCTGTCTCGAACAAGTCCTGATTGAGAAACTTCACCTTGTCGCCGACACCGGCCTTCGCCAGGTTGTCATTCGCTTCGCGGATGCGTTGCGGATTGATGTCAATGCCCACGGCGGTGGCGCCAAACTTCTGCGCCGCGGTGATCGGGATCCGTCCATCGCCCGAACCAAGGTCATAGACCACGTCCTTCGCGGTGACGTTGGCCATCTGCAGCATCGCCTCGACCGCGTCCTGCGGGGTGGGCACGTAGATCACATCAGGGTCGCGAAGCTTACCGCCCTGCTGCGCCAGCGCCGGAACCGCCACCAGCAACGCGATAGTGATCGCCAGTCTCAATGGGTGCACTCGCATCGAATCAGCTCCTTCATCAAAGCCACCATTTCGCCGACCTAGCTGCAAGTCGTGCCAACGCCGCCTGAACCACTTGTAGGCCGCGGAAGGAGCGTGCAGGTGGCCACTTTGGGAAGGCTGAGCTGCCGTGACGACTTGGAGTCCTGCAGAGGGCGTTAGAAGAAGCTACACCCCCTGACTGGCGATCGGTGGTTGTAGTTGGAAATTGGTAGTTGGTAGTTGGCGCGAAGCGCCGTCAACGCTTTTTGAAAATGCGCAGCACCGTTCCCGCCTTGTCATCCTCGTCCACCTGCGTCACCTCGACGGCCAGTTCTCCCCTGGGTGTGAGCCAGCGGACTTCCTCTAACGTCCAGCTCGTTTCGCCCTGGCTCGTCACTTGGAAGACTGTTCCCTCAGTGATCAGCCTGGCGCCTTCCCAGCGGCTGCGGGTGGTATGGAGCTGGGCACCGGTCACGTTCTTGTTCTCGCGTCCATCGAAGTCGTGTACGAAACGGATCGTCTGCTCGAAGCGGGTCCGCTCGATCGTCAGCCGCTCCGGGGTCTGCGTGATGGTGAGCGGCGGCGGCGCGCCGGTGATCGCCTTCACCCCGCCAGTCTGGCCGGACGGCTTGTCGTAGGGGGACTTCCGCTGACTTTCGTCCTCCACCCATGTCCCGGAGAAGTCGGAATGCTTCTGGGCCGAGAGCATCGCGGTGAAA
>JACDDJ010000011.1:0-9849 GCA_013817065.1 Acidobacteriota bacterium | reverse complement strand
GGACACAACCACGACTGCCTGAACACGCTTGATCATCTGGTTTACTCCACCCGCAACGCTGTTGCGGGATCCACTTTGATGGCGCGGATGGTCGGGATCCATGACGCGAGGAGCGCGACAAGGAAGACCAGGGCCGGCATCAGGACGAACACCGCGGGATCCCGAGGATCCACTTCGTAGAGCAGCCCGGTGAGCAGTTTCGAGAGCATGAAGGCGCCGACGAGGCCACCCGCGACGCCGAGAGCCGCGAGCTTCAGGCCGTGACCGACGACCAGGCTGAAGACGTGTCGAGACGTCGCGCCGAGCGCCATCCTGATGCCGATCTCGTTCGCGCGTTGCGCGACGATGTATGCGAGCACACCGAAGATGCCGGCCAAAGCGAGCGCCAGCGTGACCGCGGAGAACAGCGTCATCAAGGCGAGCATGAACCGCTCGCGCCGAATCGAGTCCGCCATCAGCTCCGCTGCCGGCACGGCCTGCAGGACGGGCTGATCCGGATCGTGCGCCCACAGCACCCGCTTCACAATCCGGGACAAGTGCCATCGGACGTTCCGCACGAAGCAGAAGCCGCCGCGTCTCCACCTGGCGCGGCTTCATCGCTGCCACTATCGGCATGACATTCGGATCTGCCGTGAACGGCAGATAGACCGATAATTCACCCCGGTCCCCGGTCAGTCCGAACGTCTTCACGTCCCCCGCGACACCGACGACGGTCAGGCCGGGCGCGCCGTCGCCCAGACGCACGCGGCGCCCAACGAGCGAGCCGCCACACAGCGCCGAGATCGACGAACTGACGACGACCGCGTCAGGCGGATCGTCCTCGCGAAGGGGCCGGCCCTCCGAGACCGGAATACCCATCAGGCCGAAGTAATCCGCCGACACGAAGGTCAGCACGATGTCGACGGTCTCACTGCTACTGCAGGGGCCAGCCTCGGACTGGAAGTTGCCTCTGCCGAAGGTGCCCGGCGAAGGCGGAAGCCCGGAAGCGAGCGCAACGCCGCTGACGCCAGGGAGGTCCCTCGCCTCTCGCGCGACGCGGCGCAGCAGCGCCAGGCGCGCCGTTTCTGTCGGGTAACGATCGGTATCGAGCCCGATCGTCACCGCGAGCAGCTTGTCGGGATTGAAGCCGATGTCGATGGCGGTCAACTTGACGAAGCTGCGGACCATCAGCGCGGCACCAATCAGCAGCACCACCGCCAGGGCAATCTCTGCGACCACGAGCGTGCCGCGGAGGCGCCGCTGGAGCGGCGTCGCGGTTGACGCCTTCGTCCGTCCCGAGAGGGCCTGGTTGCCCTGCTGGCCCGATCGCAACGCGGGCGGCAGATTGCAGAGCACGCCGGTCAGGACCGCGAGGGATAGCCCGAAGAGGATGACCCGGCGATCGATGCCGATTGTCGTCGTCGTCGCATACATCAGGCTCGGTGGCGCGAGGTTCACCAGCGTGTCGACCGCCCACGTCGCCGCGACGAGACCCGCAACGCCGGCGAGCAGACCGAGGAGCAGTCCTTCGACCAGCAGCTCACGAGCGAGGCGTCCGCGGCTGGCGCCGAGCACGAGACGGATTGCAAACTCCCGCTGTCTATCCACCGCTCTGGACAGCAGCAGGTTGGCGACGTTCGCGCAGGCAGTCAACAGCACCAGGCCGACCGCACCGAACAGAATCAGCACCGTTCGCTGTGTCGCTGGATCGGGTCCCGCGAGGAGGCCCTGGTACAAGCGAATCCTCCAGCCTGTCGGTATCGGCTGCTCCACTTCGAGACGCGCCGCGGCGGCGGCGATGCGCTGTCCTGCCGTCTCGTTCGTCAGGCCCGCTTTGAGGCGCACAACGACGTTGGCAGCGCCCTCCCCGGGCCCGGGTCTCGCGTCAGGATCCAGTGGCAGCCACATCTGCTCGCGCATGGTTGGGAAGTGAAAGATCGCCGGGAGGACACCGACGATCGTGTGGGGGACGCCGTTGATGGCCACCGATCGTCCGACTGCGCCCAAGTCCGCGCCGAGCCGGGAACGCCAGTACTTGTCGCTCAGGATCACGACCGGCGCGGACCCGGCGCGACCTTCGTCGGGATTGAACAGCCGTCCGGCCCGTGGCACCGCACCGAGCGTCGTCAGCAATCCGGGCGAGATCTGCGCCGCCGGCAACTCCTCCGGTTCGACACCACCGGTGACGATCACTGTGATGTCCCGATGTGCTTCCACCGTCTCGAAGATCTCGGTCTCGCTGCGCCACTGCCGCAGCTTCTGCCGCGACAGACCCGGAAAGGTGTGCCCGCCGTTGGGCGCGATGTTCAGAACGTTGTAGAGCTGACCGGCGTCCTTGAAAGGACTGGGCCGCAGCAGGACGGCGTCGACGATGCTGAAGATGGCGGCGTTGGCGGCGATCGCAAATCCGAGCGTCAGCACCGTGAAGAGGACGACCGCCGGCTGCGATCGGAGCCGGCGCATTGCGCAGCCGACGTCCTGCATGACGCTGGTGAACGCGACGACTCCGCCGCGGTGCCCGACTGAGGGTGGCCGGCGATGTCCACCGGTGCCGCGGCTGCGCCAGATCCCCGCGATGGCGTTCGCGAACTCAGCCGCCGTCTCGCGCGTGAAAGACCACATCCCCATGCTCATCGTGGCCGAGCAGGTATCGCCGAAGGCATGGACCATCGGTTCGCCACAGCGCTCGCGGAAGTCACGTGGATAGAGCCGGAGAATCAGCGCATAGAGCGCAATTGCCGCACCCGCGGCCGGGGACCGTCGCGACTTCACCGGCCGCGCACCGGCGAGAGCTTGCGGGCGGGGCCGAGCACCCGCTTGTCCTGCGCCATCACCACCAGCGACTGCAGCCGCTTCGCCTCGGCGCGCAGCACCTCACGACCGAGCGGCGTCAGCCGGTAGTAGCGCCGGCGTGCGTCGCCGTCCCCGGCCTGGCCGTCCTGCTCTTCCAGCCACTCGCCATCCAGCATCCGCTTGATGACGGTGTAGAGCGTGCCGGTGCGCAGCTTGATCTGCCCGTCCGTCCGCTGCTCGACGTCCTGCAGGATCGCGTACCCATGCCGCGCGTCATCACTCAGCGACAGCAGGATGTGAAATTCCACGGGCGTGAGCGGGAGTAGTCCGCGGGGTTCGGAAGTCTGGGCAGGGCGGCGCATATGAGTTGATAATAGATACATTTCCTAACAACTACAAGCCCCCAGCATAATCTGCGAGTGCTTCGGGATGGCACTCACGATCCGTCCGTGTTGCCAGTGGCGGGTCCGTGTCGTCCGTGTAGCGTCTTGAAATGGTGAGTGCGGTGACCTCCGTGCCGCGTCGGTGACTTCCGTGTGCGCCTTTGACAGGCCGGGAGTTTGGGCGCGGCGCTTCTACTCAGCGGCCGAAGGCAGTACCAGGCGCGCACGAAGTCCGCCGCCGACAGAGTCCTCGAGCGACAGTGAGCCTCGGTAGAGCTCGGCTAAGTCGCGAACGATGGCGAGGCCAAGGCCGGAGCCAGGCGCCGCTTCGTCCGCCTTGACGCCCCGCTGCAGCACACGCTCTCGCTGCGCGAGCGGCACGCCGGCACCGTCGTCATCCACCGTAATCGCCACGCCCTTATCGGTGAGGGACGAGGCGATTGACACCGATCCGCGGGTCCACTTGCACGCGTTGTCCAGAAGGTTGCCGAGCATCTCGTCGAGATCCTGCCGCTGGACCCGCACCGCGTGTGCGGGGTCGACGTCGACGTGGATCGTGAGGCCGCGCGTCGCGTGCAGTCGCTGGAGCGTGCGCGCCAGCGCTTCGGCGCACTCACGGACGGAGGCGGTGGCTCCGGGCGTGGCGCCGGACGCCGCGGCACGAGCCTGCGCGAGGTGGTAGTCGATCTGCCGCTGCATCCCCTGGACCTGGACGAGGAGCGCGTCGGCAAGATCCCTTTGCCCGGCGGTGCGCACGCGGTCGGCCTCGTGCGTGAGCACCGCGAGCGGTGTTTTCAAGCCATGCGCGAGGTCGCCGGCTTTGGCGAGCGCGCGGCGGACGACCTGATCGCGATGTTCGAGCAGCGCGTTCAGATCGTCGACGAGCGGCTGCACTTCGGAGGCGTAACGCCCCTGGACGCGGGCATCCTGGCCGGCGTGCACGCGGGCGAGACGTCCACGCAAGTCACGGAACGACGACAGCCCCTTGCGCATCTGGACGAATCCGGCGAACAGAAACGCCAGCACCAGGCCGATGCCGAGAAAGGCATGCGAGTCCGCCGCGCCGTGCAGGACGACCGCGACCTGCCGGTACTGGATCATCACCGCGGTCGCGACAAGCAGGGTCCCGATGCAGAGCCCGATCGTCCAGAGGGCGGCGCCCCAGAGGATCCGCGCGCGTAGTGATCGCACCGCTACGCTCCCGTCGCCATGCGGTAGCCGATGCCGCGGACGGTTTCGATCAGTGCAGCCCCGAGCTTTCGGCGCAAACGCGCAATGAACACTTCGACGGTGTTGGAGTCGCGATCGAAGTCCTGCGCGTAGATGTGTTCGGTCAGCTCTGCCTGTGACACTACACGATCGCGGTGATGCATCAAGTAGGAGAGGACGCGGAACTCGTGGCTGGTGAGCTTGACCGGCGTCCCGTCCAGTGTGACCTTCGCCAGGCGAGGATCGAGACACACCGCACCGCACCGGAGCTGCGGCGTGACCTGGCCGCTGGCGCGGCGGATCAGCGCGCGAAGACGGGCGAGCACCTCCTCGATGCGGAACGGCTTGGCGACATAGTCGTCCGCGCCGCTGTCGATCCCCAGGACCTTCTCGTGCCAGCTGCCGCGAGCGGTCAGGACCAGGACGGGCACCGCCTGCCCCGCCTCGCGCCACTTGCGCAGCAGCGTGAGTCCGTCGATACGCGGCAGACCGAGGTCGAGGATGACGGCGTCGTACTCGTTCGTCCCGGCATAGAAGTCGGCCGCTTCACCGTCGGCGGCGCCATCCACGACGTAGCCGGCGTCGGTAAGCGCTGCTGACAGCTGCGACAGCAGCTGCGGCTGATCCTCGGCAACGAGCACTCTCACGCATGCGTTTATAGCGCATCACAACCTGAACGGCACCTGAACGGATCGTTCACCGCGCGTTCAGACACCGGCGTGTAGTCTCGCGCTCATGAAGAAACAGACAGCCCTGGTGCTGGTCGCCATCGCGGTCCTGCTGATCCTCACCGCGGTGTCGACCCGTGGCGAAGGCGGCGGCTTCGCCCGGTGGTTCGCCGCACTACATGGTCGTTGAGCATGCTCGCTGACCTCCGCCACGCGTGTCGTTCGATCCTCCGGATGCCAGTGGTGTCCACCGTGGTGGTGGTCTCACTGGCGATCGGCATCGGGGTGAACACGGTTGTGTTCTCGTGGATCCAGGCGCGGATCCTGAACCCTGTTCCCGGCGTTGAGGACGGCCGTCAACTCCTGCTGATCGAACCGAAGACCGAGGCCGGTCTCTATGCCGGTGCGTCGTGGCCGGAGTTCAAGGACCTGCGCGCCACATTGCAATCCTTCGACGGGCTGGTGGCGGCGCGCATGGCGCCGCTCTACGTCGGCCCCGCTGGATCGGTGGAGCGACTGTTTGGTCTGCTGGTCTCCGACAACTACTTCTCTGCGCTCGGTATTCGCCCGGCGCTCGGGAGGTTCTTCGCACCTGCCGAAGTCCTGCATGCCGGCGGCGCCCCCGTGGCGGTGATTTCACATCGCTTGTGGAAATCGCATTTCCGAGCTGCGCCGGACGTGATCGGCCGGACCGTTCGGATCAATGGGCGGGAGCTGACCGTGATCGGTGTGACGCGAGACGAGTTCCAGGGCACCACCGTCGGCCTGCAGTTCGATGCGTGGCTCCCGGCCACGCTCGCGCCGATCGTAGCGGCCGGATCCACCGAGATCGAGAACCGCGGCGTGCGCGGATACCAGGTAATAGGACAGCTGAAGGGGTCCGCCTCCCGTCGGCAGGCACAGGAGGAAGTCACGATGGTGATGCGCCAGCTCGCCGGCGCCTACCCGGCCACGAACGCGAAGGTCACTGGCGAAGTGCTCCGCTTCACGGACTCGCCGCGGGGGCCTCAGCGGATGCTCAACACCGCGCTGGCGGTCCTGCAGGCGATCATGCTGCTCCTGCTCCTCGCGGTGTGCGGCAATGTCGCGAACCTGATGCTGGCGCGAGCCAGCGCGCGCCAGAAGGAGATGGGGATCCGCCTCGCGCTCGGGGCACGCCCCTGGCGAGTGGCGTCGCTGCTCCTCACGGAGAACGTCGTGCTGGCGGTACTGGGAGCGGCGCTCGGCGCGGCCTTCGCCATATGGGGCACACAGGGGCTGCTCGTTCTTCCGCTCACCGGACTCCCGATTCGATTCCAGACCAGCATCGATGGTGTCGGGCTCGCGTTCGCCATGGCGCTGGGAGTCGCATGCGGACTGCTCGCCGGAGCCGCTCCCGCGATGCAGCTGTCGCGCGTTGACCCACAGCAGGCGTTTCGAGCCGGCGTCGCCTCGGCCGGCCGGAGTCGGCTGCGGCATGCGCTGATGGGTGCGCAGGTGGCGCTCGCAATGATCGTCCTGCTCGTTGCCGGGCTCTTCTTCCGCAGCGTCAGCGAGACGCGCGACACCGACCCCGGCTTTCAGCGCGAGGGTGTGTTGCTGGCGGCCTATGACCTCGCGGGCCGCAGCTCTGACGCGGCGGTCAGCCGCGCGCTCGCGACGCGCACGCTCGACGCGCTCAGCGGCCTGCCGTCAGTCGAATCCGTTGCGATCGCATCCTCGGTGCCGCTCGATATCCATGGCCTGCCGTCCCGGGGCTTCACCGTCGACGGGCATTCCCGGGCTGACGGCGGCTTCGACGAGGCGCTCACCAACATCGTCACGCCCGGTTACTTCGCGGTGATGGGCATCGACCAACTCGCGGGACGCGAGTTCGCGATTCTGACCGACACGACGACGCCCCGGCAGGCGATCGTCAACGAAGAGTTCGTGCGACGGTATGTTTCCAGCGGCGAGCCAATCGGCCGGCAGATCCGGGCCCGCGGCGGTCCCTTCACGATCATCGGGGTCGTCCGCAACTCTCTGTACAACGCGTTCGGCGAGCCACCGACACCGGCGATCTACTTTTCTTACAAGGACAGCCCGCAGCCGCGCGGAGAGATCCACGTGCGCTTCCGTTCCGGCAGCGAAGCGACGGGAGCGGCCGACGTCCGCCGGGTCATGCGTGAGCTCGACGCCGATCTCCCCGTGTTCAACCTGCGGTCCATGACGGAACACGTGGATACCAACCTCATCTTCCGGACGATCCCGGCCAGGATGTTCTCCGTCCTCGGCCCGCTGCTGCTCGTCCTCGCGGCAATCGGTATCTATGCGGTCGTTGCCTACTCGGTATCGCTTCGAACGCGAGAGGTCGGCGTTCGCGTCGCGCTGGGTGCCACCAGCAGACGAGTCGTCCGGCAGTTTGTCGGTGAGAGCCTGTCGATCGCGCTGGTCGGGGGACTGCTCGGCTGGAGCATCGCCTTTCTCGTTGCCACCGAGTTGGCCCCCGGTGGCCGCATCGACGCCGTGGTATTTGCGATTGTCCCGGTGATGCTGCTGGCTGTCGCGGCGATCGCGTCGTGGATTCCGGCTCAGCGCACGGTAGCGATCGACCCGTCCGCTGCATTACGGGGTGAGTGACCACTCGGATCCAACGACCTGTGGGAGGATAGGGCGTGGTCACATTTATCGCCGTCCTCGTTGCGCTCGCGTCCTTTACCGCCGTCCAGGCTCCCCAGGCGGGAGCCGCTCCGCCGCGACTCGACACCTCGAGCTGGGATAAGTACGAGGCGCCCTTCCGTCTCGCCGGGCCGATCTATTACGTGGGGACGCAGGAGCTCGCCGCGTTCCTGGTGTCCTCACCTCAGGGGCACATCCTGATCGACGGCGGGATACCGGGTGCCGCGGCGGTGATCGAGAAATCCATCCGTGACCTCGGCTTCAAGCCGGAGGACATCCGGATCCTGCTGACAACGCAGGCGCACTTCGACCATGTCGGCACGCACGCGCATTTCAAGAAGTTGAGTGGCGCGACGGTGCAGGCGATGATCGGCGACGACAAGCTGCTGCGCGACGGCGGGAAGTCGGACTACCTCTTTGGCGGTGCGCCGGAGAACGCCTTCCCTCGCGTCGCCGTCGACCGCGTCCTCAAAGACGGCGACATCGTCACTATCGGCGGCGCGCGGATCACCGCGAGGCACACCCCCGGTCACACGCCCGGTTCGACGACCTACGAGATGACCGTCAACGAGGGCGGACGCGACTACAAGGTCGTGTTCGCCGCCAGCACCACCGTCAATCCCGGGACGCGCTTGGTCACGAACCCCTCGTATCCAACGATCCTCGAGGATTTCCAGAAGACGTTTCGCGTCCTCGAGTCGCTACAGCCGGACATCTTCGTCTCGGGGCACGCGAGCTTCTTCAACTTGAAGGCGAAGCGCGCCAAGATGAATCCTGAGAGCCCCGCAGCGGCGTTCGTTGACCCGGAGGGCTACCGCGCGTTACTGGCCGAGAAGAAGAAGGCGTTTGAAGCGTTGGTGGCGAAAGAGGAGTCGTCACGCTAGAAAGATCTTCGGACGCCTCACCGCCAGAGGGCTGTCTAAACACCTCACCGCCAAGTTCGCCAAGGCATTCAACGATCGGTGTCACGCCGTCCAGTCAATTAACCAATCGTCAATGCAATCGCCAATCCCCAATGGTCAATCCGGCAATCCGGCAATTGCACCTACTTGCCAATCTTGAACAAGTGAGTGCGGCTGCGGAGGTAGAGATCGTTGCCGACAGCAATCGGGGACGCGACGAACGACTGATCGGTCAACGTGTTCGTGGACAGGACCTCGAACGTATTGCCGGCCTTCACGACAAGGACGTCGCCTTCCTCAGTGGCCAGGTAGACGCGGTCCTTCACGGCGAGAGGCGACGCTTTGAAGTTGTACGGCTTGGGCAGGCGCTGCTGGACGTAGCGCGGTGTCCCGGTCGCGGCATCGAACACGTTCAGCATGCCGTTGTCCGCGATGATGTAGAGCCGACCGTCGTGCAGCGCGGGTGAGGCGGTATAGGAAGTTCCTCGCGTTGCTTCCCACACGACTGCATCAGTGCCGGTGAGGTCGCCGGTGCAACCGAGGCGCACCGCCATGAGCTTGGGATTGCGGTAGCCGCTCATCAGAATGACGGTGTCGCCGAACTGTACCGGCTGCGGAATCGGGTTGAGGCCGAGGCCGCCCACTTCCCAGGCCACCTTGCCGGTGTTCACGTCGTAGGCCTTTACCTTGGTGTCGGCGGTTACCACCAGTTGCTTCGCGCCACCGTGCGAAACGATCAGCGGTGTCGACCAACTGGTGTTGTCCTTCCGCGCCGCCCGCCAGATCTCCTTGCCGTCCGCGGCGTTCAGCGCGATGACGGCGCCCTCGCCCTGGTGATCGAACTGCAGGTAGACGCGGCCAGCGTCCACGACCACGCCGGTCCCCTCGCCGAACGCGAGCCGCATCTGCATCTTGATGCCGAGGTCCTTCTGCCAGAGCAGCTTTCCGTTCAGGTCGTAGACGAACAGTCCGCGCGAGCCGAAGAACGCGTAGACTCGCTGGCCATCGGTGGCGGGCGCGTTCGACGCGAAGCTGCCATAGAGGTGGTGATACCCCTCGTGCGGCGCGGCGGTCACCGCCGTTTTCTGCCACAGGACCTTGCCGGTCGCACGGTCGACGGCCAGTACCTCGAACCGATGTTCCTCGTTGACGCCGCTGCCCCCTCCGGGGCCCCGGCCCCCCGCTTCTGCGGCCGGAGCTGCGGCGGGCTTCTTACCCGCAGGGATCGCAGTCGTGAGGAAGATCCGGTCTCCCCACGCGACGGGTGTCGAGTAGCCG
>JACDDJ010000280.1 GCA_013817065.1 Acidobacteriota bacterium | reverse complement strand
GTTCGGGCCCGCCTGTTTCGCTCGAGGTCGGACGCCTGATGGGCCGCCGCTGCGCGCGTATCATAGGCGCCATGACTCTGCTCATGCTCGTGGTCGCGCTCTTCCTTCCGCCGGCACTTCAGGCGACGCCCGCGCAGGCGCCGAGACGAGTCGATCCAACCCAACCGGCGGCAACAAAGCCCGAATATCGCCCGTTGCAGAAAGGTGAGGAGGCCGTCGAGGGACTGCTCCAGAGAGTCGAGTGCCCGTACGGCCGACCAGTCGTGTACACGATGCGCGCCGGCAAGAAGGTAGAGCGTTTCGAATCACCGCGGTTGGCTGACGTCGACTACATCGCGCATACGCCGTCCTTCAAAGGACCGATGACCTGCGGCGGACGCGGCAAGGGAGATCTCGTCAGGCTGACGTGGAAGAAGGCCGGCAACACGCGCCGCGTCGTCGCGATCGAATTCTTGCCGGCGACGTAGCGCGGCAGGCCGGCGGCTCAGGTCAGACTGCGGGGCGTGACTGGATCGGCACGATGCTGTGTCGCGCGTAGGCAACGAAAGTCGCCATGCCGAGGAGCACAAGCGTGATCGCCGCGGAACTGATCTCGTTGCGGACGACATGAAGGATGGTCGCCGACACGATCACGACCATGATCCCCGCGGCCGCCCAGCTGACCAGCCAGGGCTTGATGCGAGTCACCCCCGGGAGGGTGAGCCCGACCGCGGCCAGAACCTCAGCGACGCCGAGAAACAGCTGGAACCATCGCGGCAGTGAGGCGTTCATCTGCTCGGCAATCTCGGGCGGCGGCGCCAGTAACAGCCAGCCATGGGCAACGAACGCGGCCGCGAGCAATACCTGCAGGATCCAGAGGACGATATTCATCGGCGTTTCTCCCTTCTGACTCGTAGTCGAGCGGGGAACGCCGGGATCGACATCGCTGGCGGAGACACCTTACTTCTTGCGCCGCTTGCTGCCTTCTCTGACAACCTTCATGCGGCCGACATATTCCACGTGCCGAGATGAGATGAGCGAACGATCTGCCGGACGACGATAGCGTCGTCGATGGCGGCGGTCAAGAGAGAGAGAAAATCTTGGGAACTCGCTCACGGATCGCACGTATAGTTCTTTTAACTATATGGCGGCCCCAGATCCACGCAGTTTCCTCCCGCTCAAACCAGTCGACCTGGAGATGCTTCTCGCCCTCGCCGAGCAGGACCTCCACGGCTACGGTCTCGTGCAGGCGATCTCCGAGCACACCGACGGACTCCTGGTGCTCGATCCGGGAAATCTCTATCGCGTCGTCAAGCGGCTTCTCGCCGAGGCACTGATTGCTGAAGCCGACCGCGAAACCGCCGATGCGGCGGAGCGGCGGAAGTACTACCGAATCACACCCCTCGGTGGACGCGTTCTGGCGAAGGAACTCGACCGGCTGCGTCTTCTCGTCAACGCAACATCCACGCGTCAGACCATTAAACGGTGGACCTCATGATCCTGTTCAACCTGCTGCTGCGACTCTTTCCGCGAGCGTTCCGCGAGAGCTTCGGTGTCGAGATGCGCCGGCTGTTCGTGGACCAGCACCTCGAAGCCAGGCGCCGGGGGATCGCCGCAATTGCAGGCCTGTGGATGCGGACAGTCACCGGGATGGCGGCGGCGGCATGGCGTGAGCGCCGCGAGGGGCGCAGGGTCATGTTCGGCAGGATGCGAGCTTTCGAAACGCTCAGTGCCGACCTTCGGCTGACGTTCAGGATGCTGATCGCGCGTCCTCTGTTCACCTTCATCATCATCGCGGCGATCTCAGTGGGAGTCGGCGGAGTCGCGACGATTTTCAGCGGCTTGAACGCGCTCGTTCTCCGGCCCCTGCCTGGAGCGACTGATGGCGACAGCCTCGTGGGCATCGACCGTCGCAATCCTGATTTCTCCGAGGGTGTCTCGTCATCGGTCCGGTTCTACGAGCACCTGCGTGACAGCTCACGGTCGCTCTCCGGTGTCGCGGTGTGGAGCCGCGTGCCGCTCACCGTCGTCGTCGGTCAGGAAGCCTACAGCCTCTCCGGCAACATCGTCAGCAACAATTACTTCGATGTGCTTGGCGTGCGTCCGGCCCTCGGGCGCTTCTTCGATCCGGATCTCGGCGTCCGCGACGCGGCGGAACCGTCAATCATCCTGTCGCATGTAACCTGGTCGGCGCGGTTTGGCAGCGATCCATCAATCGTCGGACGATCAGTTGCCGTGAACGGCCGTCCTTACCTCGTGATTGGCGTGGCACCCGCCGCCTTCCGTGGAGTGTTCACACCGATCAAGATCGACGCATGGGTGCCGCTCTCGACGCAGCCACACCTGCATCCGCAGCGCGACCTCGCCGATCAGGCGTGGCTGTGGTCGTTCGGCCGGCTGCAGCCCGGGATCCCGACGTCGCAGGCGCGGAGCGAACTCTCGACGCTGACAACGGCGTGGACCGCCGCCGGTCGTGACGGATACGTCCGTTACACGAGCATCCGCCTGACGCCGTTGACCGGACTACCCGACGATGCGCGCCAGGCGCTGCTTGGGTTCGGGGCCGTCCTGCTCGGCGCTGCGACGCTGGTGCTAATCATCGCGGCGGCCAACGTCTCGACGTTGCTCGCAATGCGTGCGACGGCTCGGCGTCGCGAAATGGGGATCCGCACTGCGTTGGGCGCCGGCCGCGGACGTCTCGTCCGCCAGCTCCTCACCGAAACGCTGACGCTGTTTCTGCTTGGCGGATTCGGCGGCACTCTTCTCGCCGCGGTTGCAACCGGTGCGCTCGAACGCCTTCCAATTCCAGCCGACCAGGGATTGTCGCTGGAGCTGTCGCCCGACATGCGCGTCCTGCTCTTCTCCCTCGCCGTGTCTCTCGGCGTCGGCCTCCTCTTCGGCATCGTCCCCGCGCTGCGGAGCGCGAGCCGCAATCCGGTGACGCTGCTGAAGACGTCCACCGCAGGTGCGGGACGACGGACGCTGACAACCAGCGGTCTGATCGTCGCGCAGATGACCTGCTCGCTCGTCCTGCTCACCACCGCCGGCTTGTTCGTCCGCGCCGTGGCTGCGGGAGCGTCCATCGATCCAGGCTTCGATGCGCGCAACGTCGCACTCGCATCCTTTAACACGCGCGCATACGGCTACGACGAAACGCGTGGACGCGCCTTCTACCTCGCCCTGCGGCAACGTCTCGAGAGCGCGCCGGGCGTGGAGGCGGTGACCTACGCCGATCGCATTCCCTTGACGATGTCGAACTCGGGAGGGACCGTGACGGTTGATGGTAGCGGTCCTGACGGTAAGGAGCGGAAGCAGATGCGCGTCGAGGTTGGTGTCGCCGACAGCGGCTACTTCAACACGCTCGGCATCCGCCTGTTCGCCGGAAGGGACTTCGCGCCGGCGGACGTCTCGGGGAACGGCGACGTGGCAGTCGTCAACGAGACGTTCGTCCGCCGCGCGTGGCCTGGCGTCAATCCCGCGGGTGTCGCTGGCCGAACGTTCCTCTCGGGCACGCGGCCGGTAACGATCGTCGGCGTGGCTGCTGATTCGAAGTATTCGACGATCGACGAGCCAGCGACTCCGTTCCTCTATCGTCCACAGGCGCAGCGCTGGGACCCAGGGCGCACTTTGTTCGTCCGCGTCACCGGCGATCCGGCGGCCGCGGCTCCAACGATCCAGGACGCGGTCGCATCAATTGATCCGCTCCTTCCGCGGATCACTGTGACGACGCTCACACGAGAGGCGAGCACGGCGCTGCTGCCGCAGCGGGTGGCCGCGATCGTCACCGGCGTCCTCGGCGTCGCGGGTCTCTTCCTTGCGGCGATTGGGCTCTATGGCCTGGTCTCGTATGGCGTTGCGCTTCGGCTCAGAGAAATCGGCGTGCGACTCGCGCTTGGCGCGTCGCGCGGCGATGTCGTGCGGATGATCCTCGGACAGGGCCTGCGACTCACCGGGATCGGCACCGTCCTCGGCCTGGTCGCGAGCGCGTTCGCGACGCGGTTCGTCGCCGCCTATCTGCTGAACGTGAGTACGATGGACGGCGTCGCGTTCACCGGCGCGGTGATCGTGTTGCTGGTCGTAGCCGTCCTCGCTGCGGTAGTGCCGGCGAGACGCGCTGGATCCGCCGATCCGCTGATCGTTCTACGGACCGAGTAGGCGGGGGGGTGTTCCCCGCCGCGCTCATCAGAGGGTGTAGGGCGGGGGTTTATCCCCCGCCGCGTTCCGTCTCGGCGAGGAGTTGCGCGAGGTGCGCCTTCCACAGCGCCGCCATGGTGTGTGTGCCATGGCCGGCGGTGCGTTCGCTCAGCGGCAACACGATCGCGCGACCGTTGCGCACGCGCTTGATCTCGCGCTCGAGGATCTGCAGCTCAGGCGGATTGATGATGTCGTCCGCGGAGTTGATGGCGATGAGGGGTGCGGTGATCTTCTCGAGCGCCGGACCCGGATCGTAATCGCGCGACGCTTCGACCGCATACAGGATGTCGTTGGCGTCGCCACTCTTAATGTAATTGGCGACGTACGCATCGAGGACGCGGTCGGCTTCGGCGACTGTCGGCGCTTCGGCCTGACGGCGAATCGGGTTGCTGCCGACCAGCCAGAGCATCTGCGCAGCGGTCCGCAGGCTCTGCGGCTGCGTGGTGTAGTCGCCGTTCTTCCACTCCGGATCGTTGCGGATCGCGTCGATGACAACGCGGCGCCAGGCGCGGTTGCGTCCGGCGATCTGCGTCGGCAGGCTGGCGAGCGGCATGAGCGCGTCCATGAACTCCGGATACATGCCGCCCCACATCCACGTGTGCATGCCGCCCATCGACGTCCCCATCACGAGCCGCAGGTGATTGACGCCGAGGCCCTCGGTGAGGAGACGATGCTCGGCGCGGACCATATCGACGTAGCCGTAGCGCGGGAACTTTGCGCGGAGCGCGTTACTCGGCTTGCTGGAGCCGCCGTGCCCGATGTCGTCGGGCAGGATGATGAAGTACTTCGCCGCGTCCAGCGGCTGTCCCGGACCGAACAGCTCGCCGGCGAAGTTGCGCCCGGTGAACTGTCCGCCGGTGCCGCCGGTGCCGTGCATGATGAGGACGGCGTTCCTTACGACCCCAGCTGCATCCTTCCGCGGTGCGCCGAGCGTCCTGTAGTGGATCCGCAGCTCGGGCAGCTTCTCTCCGGACGTGAAGGTGAAGTCCTTCACTACGAAGTCCGCCTCGACGACGGCGGGGGCGGACGGCGGCGGTTGACCTTGAGACAGCAGGACAGTGAGCGTGAGAGCAGCGAGCAGCATGATTCGCTGATTCTACGTTGACCAGCCATCACGCGCTCTCACACTGGCCAGGACTCGATCAGCGCGACTTGACGAACCGTCTCAAATAGTCATAATTTTGTGGTCATGGTTCAATCCCGATCGAAAACGCGAAAGAGTCGGCAACCAGCGTCAACGACCACCGTGGCAGCGGCTGAATTCAAGGCGACGTGCCTCGAATTGATGAACCGTGTGCGGGAGAGGGGTGTGGAATACGTCATCACCAAGCATGGCGTTCCGGTTGCGAAGCTCGTTCCGGTGGTCGACCAGCAGCCGCGGCGGCTGTTCGGATCGATGGCCGGCACGGTCCTCGGCTACGACAGGCCGTTCGATCCGGTCGAGGGCGACTACGAAATCAGCCGCGACTGACCGTGCTGCTCCTTGACACGCATGTGTGGGTCTGGGCACTCGAGGGCGAAGTGCGGCGGATCGGTCGGCGAGCGCGCGCGCTTCTCTCGAAGGCGGAGTCGAGCGACGGCGTCCGTGTATCGCCGGTCAGCCTGTTCGAGTTGACCGCGCTCCACGTGCTCGGACGGCTGCGGCTGGCCCACAGTCCGGACGCGTGGATCCGGCACGCACTCCAGGCGAGCGGTGTCCGGATCGCCGAGCTGTCCACGTCGGCAGCCCTCGACGCGGGCAGCATTCCACGCTCGGCGCTGCCCGATCCCCTGGACCGCTTGCTGGTCGCGACCGCGCGTCAGTTGGACGCCACCTTTCTCACCCGTGACGAGCGGATTCTGGCGTACGCCGCCTCGAATGCGCACCTGCGCGTCCACGACGCCGCGCGCTGAGCGCCTTGCGCGCACTGGCAGGTCGACGGCGGCTCAGACGGGCCGCGGCTCGTCCCACAGTCTTTGTGGCGCGACTCCATAGGCCCGACCTTCGAGTCGGGCGCCGGTGCGTAGCGAAGCTGCGCAGACAACGATTACCTGCGCCGGCCAGGCCGTCCCCGCACCCGCCGAAATTCCCGGATCAGCTCACGTACTTCGCGCATCCCGGCCTGCTCGTCCGACAGCCGCTCGACTCCGAAGGTGAGCTCCTCGATCGCGGCATCCAGCCGCATCGAGCGTTTCAGTGCGGCGGGCCGCGGCCGGGCCGTCGCCGTCGATCCATTCGAGCTCGAGGCGCAGCAGTGTGTGCAGG
>JACDDJ010000279.1 GCA_013817065.1 Acidobacteriota bacterium | reverse complement strand
ATGCTGGTGCGTCCGCCCGTGCCTCCGACACCAGCGCCCACGCAGGCGCCCACGGGAAATCTCAGCCGTCCAGCCGGGACTCGTCCTGGTGCGCCAGGTCCTGCCGGACGCCCGATGCAGCGTCCGGGCACTGGTCTGCCGCCGCGCCCCGGATCAGCCGCGGGTGGACCTCGTCCACTGCCATCGCAGCCCGTTCGGCCGTCACTGCCGGCGCGGCCCGGCATGTCGCCCGGGTATCGTCCGCCGCCACGCCCGGTTCACAGGTCTGGCGCACGGCGCGAAGGCCCGCGCCCGCCGATCATGCAGCAGCAGCCGGCAGCGCCGCCGCCGGTGACCCGCACGATCACGCTGGCCGAAGGCATGACCGTCGCCGACCTGGCGACGAAGCTGGACGTCAAGGCGAAGGACGTCATGAAAAAGCTGATGGACCGCCGCATGATGGTGACCATCAACAGCACCCTCGACGACGACACCGTCGCGATGGTGTCGCGCGAGTTCGGTGCGGACGTGAAGATGCAGTCCTTCGAAGAGGAGATGCTGCAGGTCGAGGCCGAGGACGTCAACGAGGCCGATCGCGTGACGCGCGCTCCCGTCGTGACGGTGATGGGTCACGTCGACCACGGTAAGACAACGTTGCTCGACGCCATCCGCTCCGCGCGGGTCGCCGAGCGCGAAGCCGGCGGCATCACACAGCACATCGGCGCGTACGCGGTGAAGGTCAACGATCGCAACGTCGTGTTCCTCGATACGCCGGGTCACGAGGCATTCACGATGATGCGAGCCCGTGGCGCACGCGTCACCGACGTCGTCATCCTCGTGGTTGCGGCAGACGATGGCGTCATGCCGCAGACGACGGAAGCCATCGACCACGCGAAAGCGGCGGGCGTTCCGATCCTGGTTGCGATCAACAAGATCGACAAGGCGAACGCGAATCCTGAGCTCGTCAAGAAGGAACTGTCAGATCTCGGACTGACGCCGGAAGCGTGGGGCGGCCAGACCGTCATGGTCGAGGTCTCGGCGAAGAAGAAAGAGGGCCTCGACCTGCTGCTGGAGATGATTCTGCTCGTCACCGAGATCGGCGATCTCAAGGCAAACCCGAAGCGGAACGCTTCCGGGACGGTGCTCGAAGCCAAGCTCGATAAGGGCCGCGGCGCGGTCGCGACGATCCTCGTTCAGGACGGCACGCTGCGCGTCGGTGACACGCTGATCGCCGGCACGATCGTCGGCAAGGTCCGCGCGCTCATCGACGATCGCGGCCGCCCGATCAAGACGGCCGGCCCGGCCACACCGGTCGAAGTCCTCGGTCTGGGCGGCCTGCCGATTCCGGGCGATCCGTTCCAGGCCCTGACCGACGCGGCGAAGGCGCGGCAGATCGCTACCTTCCGCCAGGCACGGGCCAAGGAGAAGGCACTCGGCAGCCGCGGCAGCCGCCTGACCCTCGAATCGCTGCAGGCCCAGATTGCCGAAGGCGGCATGAAGGAACTCCCGATCATCGTCAAGGCCGACGTGCAGGGATCGTCCGAAGTGCTCGGCGATACACTGCAGAAGCTCAGCGACGACAAGGTCAAGGTCCGGATCATCCACAGCGGAGTCGGCGCGATCAACGAATCCGACGTGCTGCTGGCCACCGCCTCCAATGCGATCATCATCGGCTTCAACGTCCGGCCCGACCGGAACGCGGCCGATGTCGCCGAGCGCGAGGAAGTTGAGATCCGCCTCCACTCGGTCATCTACAACGTGGTGGACGAGATGAAGAAGGCCATGGAAGGCCTGCTCGACCCGACGTTCCGGGAAGTGCGCATTGGCGCCGCGCAGGTGCGCGAGACCTTCAAGACACCGAAGTTCGGCACCATCGCGGGTTGCATGGTCACCGAGGGCCGGATCACGCGCTCCGGCGACACGCAGGCGCGGCTCATTCGCGACGCCCAGATGGTCTACGAAGGCAAGATCGGGTCGCTCCGCCGCTTCAAAGACGACGTCTCGGAGGTCAAGACCGGCTTCGAATGCGGTATCGGCTTCGAGAAGTACAACGACATCAGGGTCGGCGACGTCATCGAAGTGTTCGCCAACGAGCGCGTCGTCAACAAGGCTGTCTAGACGGCCGACCACCACGATGCAGGGGCCGAGCCGATCGGCGCCTGCCCGTTTCGGTTCGCAGTAATCCCCAATGGCCCAAGGCTCCCGCCCCGATCGTGTCGGTGACCAGATCCGCGCCGAGATCGCGGAGTTGATCACGCGCGAAGTCCACGATCCGGGCATCGGGTTCCTCACAATCACACGGGTGAAGGTCACGCCGGATCTTCAGCAGGCGCGGGTGCTGTACACGACCCTCGGCGATGACAAGGCACGGGCGGAAACGGGCAAGGCGCTCGAACGGGCGAAGCCATTCCTGCGACGCCAGATCGGCCGCCGCCTCCAGCTGAAGCACGTACCCGCGCTCGAGTTCTTCTACGACGAAAGCATCGCGCAGCAGGATCGCATCGAGCGGATCATGCTCGACATCCAGGCTGAACGCGAGGCGAACCCCCACTTGAACGACCTGCCAGGAGACGATGACACAGACCCCGCCAAGTGATCCCCGACCGTTCGAGCAGATACGCAACGCGATTCTCGAGAAGCAGCGGTTCCTGATCACCTCCCACGCCCGCCCGGACGGCGACTCGATCGGCTCGCAACTGGCGATGGCCTTCGCGCTGGACGCGCTCGGTAAGCAGGTCCGGATCGTGAACTCCGATCCGGCGCCCGATCACTACCAGGACTTCCCCGGCATGGAGCGCATCGAGATCGCCGCCCGGGTCGAGAAACCCGACGTCGACGCCGTGATCGTCATGGAGTGCAGCGATCTGACGCGCACGGGTGTCGCCGGCCTCGAGCAGGAGTTCCTCGTTAACATCGACCACCATGCGGGCAACCGCATGTACGGCGCGCTGAACTGGCACGACGAGTCGTCGGCCGCGTGCGGCGAGATGGTCTTCGACCTGATTCGCGCACTCGGCGTACCGCTCTCCCTCGAAATCGCGACCCATGTCTATCTCGCGATCCTGACCGACACCGGCTCGTTCCATCACTCGCACATCACGCCGCGGACCTTCGACATCTGCCGGCAGTGCGTTGAGGCTGGAGTGACGCCGGCGGTGATGGCCCGGCGGGTCTTCGACAGCAACAGCTTCGGGAAGCTGAAGCTGATTGGCGCGCTGCTCGACGACATGGAGCTGGTGGACGAAGGCCGTCTTGCCGTGCTCTACATGGACGATCAGATGCTCGCCGCCACCGGAAGCACCAACAACGACACCGAGGGGCTGATCAATCTGCCTCTCACCGCGCGTGAGATCCAGGCGGTGGTGTTCTTCAAGGTGACCGGCACCGGCGACGTCCGTGTGAGCATGCGATCGAAGTACGACGTCGACGTCCGCGAGGTGGCGAGCGAGTTCGGCGGCGGCGGCCACAAGAATGCCGCCGGCTTCACCGTCACGGGCCATCTTGCCGACCTCCGCGCCGGCATCGTGAACCGCATCGTCCGCGCCATCGCGCAGGGGCTCGAGTCCAGGCCCGCGGTTTGATCGCGACGCGGGCCAATTACCAACTACCAACTTCCAAAAGCCAACCCGTTCGGGCATGTGTTGGAAGGTGGAAGTTGGGGTTTGGAAGTTGAGATGATCCACCCCCTGGACGGCGTCCTGGTGATCGACAAGCCGCTCGGTCCCACGTCGCATGACGTCGTGGCGCGGGCGCGCCGCGCGCTCCGTGAGAAGCGGATCGGTCACACCGGTACCCTCGATCCGATGGCCACCGGCGTCCTCCCGCTGGTGATTGGGCGGGCGACGCGCCTGGCCACTTATCTCTCGTCGAGCGAGAAGGTCTATGAAGCCGGGGTCCGGCTTGGAAGCGCCACTGACACCTACGACGCCGCCGCGAGGCTGGCGGCAGGCGGAGCGCCACCGCCGGCTCCGGCCATCGATCGAGAGCAGGTTGAAGCCGCGCTGACGGGATTCCGCGGCACGTTTCAGCAGATGCCGCCTCCCTATTCCGCCAAGAAAGTGGGCGGCGTCCCGGCCTATAAGCTGGCGCGCCGCAACGAGCCGACGGCACTCTCAGCGGTAGAGGTCGCGGTCCGCGAGTTGAACTTACTGGGACTCGAAGACGGGCTCGTACAGCTCGAGATCATCAGCACGGCCGGCTTCTATGTCCGCTCGCTGGCGCACGACCTCGGGACCGTCCTCGGCTGTGGCGCCCACCTCGAGTCGCTCCGACGCACCCGCGCCGGGGTTTTCGGTCTCGATCGGGCAGTCCCGCTGGACGACCTCGACCGTGATAATGAGTCCGCAGTCACCCATCTCATCCCCCTTTCGGAGCTGCTGCCCGACATGCCAGCCGTCCGGCTGAACGCCCGCGGCGCCGATCGTACGGCTCACGGTAACTACGTGTCACCGCAGGACTTCGCGCCAATGGGGTCAGGCCCCATATCAACGGCTGCCGGCGCCATCTCAGGTGGCGGCAGCGGATCGGGCGGCCTGCGAAGCGGCCACCGCGTGCGGCTGATGAACGAGGCCGGGATGCTGCTTGCACTCGCGGAAGTCGGGCCCGACGGACTTGTGCGGCCCTCGGTCGTGCTGGTGTAAAATATTGAGTCTCAAGCAAGTTACGGCGGTCTGGTGCAGCGCATTTCGCGTTGAGGTCTGGGCCGTGCGTGGAGGTACAGCGTGGCATTCAGCAAAGATAAGAAGACGGAAGTCATCGGCGGTTACAAGACCCACGACACCGATACCGGCTCCCCCGAAGTTCAGGTCGCGCTTCTCAGCGAGCGCATCAACTACCTGACAGAACACTTCAAGACGCACGCGAAAGACCACCACTCGCGCCGCGGGCTCCTCAAGCTCGTTAGCCAGCGTCGCAGCCTCCTCGATTACCTGAAGGCGAAGAACGTCGAGCGCTACGCCGACCTCATCAAGCGTCTCGGTATCCGTAAGTAACACCCCCGGCAGGCCGACCTTCCAGGTCGGGCGTCGCACCGTCGCGGCCTGAAGGCCGGGCCTGCAGGAATCAAACGCGAAGCACCAGAAGCTGGCGCAGCTCACACAGGACAGAGAGACATATGCACACACGCGACATTTCGTTCGGCGGCAAGACTCTATCGCTTGAAACCGGCCGGCTGGCCAAGCAGGCTGATGGCGCCGTCATCGTCCGCCTCGGTGACACGATGGTTCTCGTAACCGCGTGCGCGGATCCGAACCCGCGCGAAGGAGTGGATTTCCTTCCGCTCACGTGCGACTACAAGGAAAACACCTACGCCTCGGGCCGCATCCCTGGCGGATTCTTCAAGCGCGAAGGCAAGCCGCCCGAAAAGGAAGTGCTCACCAGCCGCTTGATCGATCGCCCCATCCGCCCGCTGTTTCCCGCCGGCTGGCGCAACGAGACCCAGATCATCGCGCTGGTGCTCTCCGCCGACGAACTGAATGACTCTGACGTGCTCTCGATCACTGGCGCGTCGGCGGCTCTGGCGCTCTCGAGCGTTCCGCAGCAGCGGACGATCGCGGGTGTGCGCGTCGGTCACGCGGACGGCAACTTCATCATCAACCCGACCTACGAGCAGCGGAAGCGCAGCACGCTGGACCTGATCGTCGCGGGCAGCAAGGACGGGATCGTGATGGTCGAAGCCGGCGCGCAGGAAGTGCCGGAAGCACAGATGGTCGGAGCTCTGGAGGCCGGACACGCCGCGATCAAGGAGATTGTTGCCGGCATCGACGAGCTGGCGAAGCAAGCGGGAAAGGCCAAGCGCGTGGCCGCGCCGAAGAAGGCGGTCTCGAAGGAGCTCGTGGCGGACGTCGAAGGTAAGGTCCTCGGACCGCTGTCGGCCGCGATGCGCATCAAGGACAAGCTGGAAAATTACGCGACGGTCGACAAGGTCATCAGCGAGTACGTCGCCGGCCTGTCCGACGAGGACCCGACCCGGAAGGCGGAACAGAAGGCGGTGGCCAAGAGCCTGAAGGAGAAGATTCTCCGCGAGGAAATTCTCGACCGCGGCCAGCGCCTCGACGGCCGCCGGTTCGACGAGATCCGCAACATCACGATCGAAGTCGGCGTGCTGCCCCGGACTCACGGCTCCTGCCTGTTCACGCGCGGTGAGACGCAGGCACTTGTGAGTGCCACGCTCGGGACCGCCGACGACCAGCAGAAGGTCGAGACCGTGGACGGCGAGACCTGGAAGCGCTTCATGCTGCACTACAACTTCCCGCCCTTCTCGGTCGGTGAAGTCAAGTTCCTGCGCGGCCCCGGCCGGCGCGAGATCGGTCACGGCGCCCTCGCCGAGCGAGCGCTGTATCCGATGATGCCGATGGAAGAGAACTTCCCCTACACCGTTCGCGTCGTCTCCGAGATCCTGGAGTCCAACGGCTCCTCATCGATGGCGTCGGTGTGCGGAGGAT
>JACDDJ010000278.1 GCA_013817065.1 Acidobacteriota bacterium | reverse complement strand
CTGATGGACCGCGTCTACGCGACCCTGCGGCCGCAGCCGGCGACGTAGAACCGCGGCGCCCTCGGGATCAGGAGAGCAGCAGCTCGAGATCCTCGGTGCGGAGATTTCGAATCAGCGCCGGGTCGGCCGACAGGATCGCGTCGGCCAGCTCACGCTTGGAGGCCTGCAGCTCCGCGACCTTCTCTTCGACGGTGTCCTTGGCAATGAGTCGATACGCGAACACGTGCCGGGACTGGCCGATCCGGTGGGCGCGATCGATCGCCTGCGCTTCGGCGGCAGGGTTCCACCATGGATCGAGCAGGAACACGTATTCGGCGGCGGTGAGGTTCAGACCGAGGCCGCCGGCTTTGAGGCTGATCAGGAACACCCGGCAGGCGGGATCGTTCGTGAAGTGTTCGACACGCTCGCCGCGATCGCGGGTCTTGCCGTCCAGGTACTCATAGGTGACACCGGCCGCATCCAGACGAGCTCGCAGCAGTCCGAGCAGCTCGGTGAACTGCGAGAAGACCAGCGCCTTGTGGCCTTCGTCGATGACTTCCAGCAGACGTGGCACCAGGACGTCGAACTTGGCGGACGGCGCATCCGGCTTCCTCTTGTCGACGAGGCCGATGTGGCTGGCGGCCTGCCGGAGCCGCAGCAGCGCTTCGAGGACGTGGATCTTGGACTTGGCGAGACCGTCCTGTTCGACCCGCTTCAGCAATGACGCCCTGTAGAACGTCCGGAGCTGATCGTAGGCGTGACGCTGCGGTTCGTCGAGCTCGCAGTAGATCGTCTGCTCGGTCCGCGACGGCAGCTCGGGTGCGACCTGGGTTTTCGTACGCCGCAGGATCAGCGGCTTCAAGGCGCGGGAGACGAGGGCGAGGTCGTCGCCGCCGTTGCGTCCCTGGATGATGGAGGCTTTGCGGAATGCGCTCGACGTCCCGAGCAGGCCAGGGTTCAGGAATTCGAACAGACTCCACAGCTCGCCGATGTGGTTCTCGACTGGCGTGCCGCTCAGCGCGAGCTTGTGGCGGCCGCGCAGCAGCCGCACCGCCTTCGACGAAGCCGTCGCCGCGTTCTTGATCGCCTGCGCTTCATCGAGGATGACGTAATCGAACTCTTCTTCCGAGAGCCGGGCCGCATCGCGCCGCAGGGTGCCGTAGGTGGTGAGCACGAGATCGTACTCGCCAATCGAACTGTCCGCCCGCTGCGGGCCGGTGTAGTCGAGGACGCGCAGCTCCGGGGCGAAACGCTTCGCCTCGGCGATCCAGTTGAAGACCAGCGAGCGCGGCACGACAGCGACCGAGGGTCGCCGCGGACCGTCCTGCTGCAACCGTCGTCCTTCGAGCAGGGCGAGGACCATGACGGTCTTGCCGAGGCCCATGTCGTCGGCGAGGCAGCCGCCGAAGCCGAACGTCCGCAGGAAGTCGAACCAGGCGAGGGCCTCGCGCTGATAGTCGCGGAGCGTGCCAGTGAACGTCGGCGGGATCTCGACTTCGCTCACCCCGCGGAACGAGGTCATCGCCGCGCGCGCCCGCGCGAACGCCTCGTCGACGCCCACCGACGGCTGCGCCTCGAGCAGGGCATCGAGGAGCGCGGTCTGCGAGGGCTTGTAACGCACGTGGTTCTCATGGACGTCGCCGAACCCGGCGATCCGCACGTAGCGGCGCAGCCAGTCCTCCGGCACCATCCCGCGCGTGCCGTCGCCGAGCAGGATCGTGCCCTCGCCCCGGCGCAGCGCGGCGAGCATGGCGGTCAGCGGCACCATCCGTCCATCGCCGAAGTCGATGTCGCCGTGCAGCTCGAACCAGTCGATGCCCGATCTCACCTGCACGCGCATATTCTGGGCGGTCCGAAAGGCGGCGCCTTCGGCCTCGACGTGCCAGCCCTCGGCCACCAGCACGCGGACCGCACGGCCGAACTGCAAGACCGCGACAGTGAATTCCGACTGGCCGGCGCCGGGCCACGGCCGCCGAAACCCGAGCTGCTGCAGCCGCTGCAGGGCATCGAGCTCCGCGGCGGCATTCCGCCTGATCATGCGCCGGCGCTCGGGATCGTAGGGCGCCGTTCGCGCATCGCGCGGCACGATCGTGCCGTCATAGTCGAACTCCACGATCGCGGTGAGATCGTGGTCCTGGGCAAAGCGTGGCTGCGCTTTCGCGCGTTCGACGCGGACCCGTGGGCGCGGCGTTGTCTCGAGGACGTCGTAGCGCAGATCCTCCGGCAGGACGACCGGATCGACGCGGCTCCGCGCGAGTGTTTCGACCAGCCGCGGCGTGGCGTCGGGCGGGAAGGTCGGCTGGCGGTGCACGCGGCGCAGCTCGGCGAGCCAGGCGAACGCGCCGCCGTGTTCCAGGCGCGACAGGGAGCCGCGCGCGATCATGTGGCCGCTGGCAAGCACCAGCTGCGGTTCGCTGACCGCCATGCGATCGTCTCCGCGCGTCAGTGACCCCGACAGCTCGCGGCGTCCGTCGCCGGTGTCGTGCAGATCCAGCTTGAACCCCCAGGGTGGTCCCTCGTCGGCCGAGATCGGGCGCAGCTCGTCGGCCGGGCCATCGGTATCACGAAGAAACAGCCGACGGCTCGACGCCAGCAGCCACAGGGTACGGTCGGTGAGCGGCCCCTGCAGCCGGAAGGACGCGCGCGCATAAACGGTGTGAGCGAATGACGACGGCGCATACGGATCCGCGGCACCGACCAGCGTCGCGAGGATCTCGCGGTCGGCGGCGTCGGGCAGATGCTCGATTTCAGACGGCTCGAAGGCGGCGGGCTGCGGGCGCCCCCATTCGCCGTTTTTCTTCCGCTGATGCCACTGGACCTGGACCGCAACACCATGGCCCTGCAATGTCTGCGCGCGGTCGATCACGTACAGAAGCTCGCCGTTGGCGTAGCGGGGCAGAGGGCGGGCGGATTCGCCGAACGCCGCCTGTTGCAGCACACCGTCGAGGAACCGCTCCCACGGGTCCGGCATCTGGCGCCGGTGCTCGCCCAGGCCGTCGCGTTCCGACGGCGCGGCGCCTCCAGGCGACTGGCTCACGTCCAGCCATGCCTCCTCTCCGTCAGCGGGGATCAGACCTTCGGCATCCGCCGCGAGCACGACCGCCCAGATGTGCTTGCAGATGTCGTCGCGATCGAGGAAGAAGGGGCACTCGCACGCGCCGGTGTATCCCGCGTTCTCGCGTGTGACCATGACCTGGTACATGCGCGTACCGCGGACGTGCGCCGAGACGAACTCGGACGAGGCATCCATGATCGAGACGGTTCCGGTGACGAAATAGCTGTGACCCTTCGCGCGCGTGCGTTCGGTGACGAACGGCGCGAGCACGCGTGGCAGCGGAAATCGCCGCCGAGGGTCCGGAACCCGTGAAGCCATCCCTCCATGCTACCCGGTCAGCGTGGTACGCTGGTATCCAAACGCGTGAGCGAGCACTTCGACATCGTGATCATCGGCAGCGGTGCCGGCGGTGGGACCATGGCGTACGCCCTCGCCGAGACCGGTGCCCGCATCCTGATTGTCGAGCGCGGGGACTTCGTGCCGCAGGAAGTCGAGAACTGGGACCCGGACGCGGTCTGGCGACTGCTTCGCTACCAGACCCGCGAGCGGTGGATCGACCGCAATGGCGACGAGTTCAAGCCCTACACGCACTACAACGTCGGCGGCAACACGAAGTTCTGGGGGAGCGTGCTCTACCGGCTCCGCAGAGAAGATTTCAGCGCCATGCAGCACATGGACGGCGTGTCGCCGGCCTGGCCGATCGACTACGACACGCTGGCGCCGTATTACGACCGGGCCGAGCGGCTTTACCGCGTCCGCGGGCTCCACGGCATCGACCCGACAGAACCCGCACGCGGCCCTTTCCCGCACGAGAACATTCCTCACTCGGACGGCATGGAAATCATCATCCGTGGTTTGCAGCGACTCGGCCTGCATCCGTTCCCCCTCCCCCTCGGCATTCAACGCCCCGGCGAGGCGGACGGCTGCGTCCTCTGCAACACCTGCAACTCATTCCCGTGCAGGGTGCACGCAAAGAGTGAAGCCGACGTTATCTGCGTGCGCCCGGCCATTCGCGCCGGCAACGGACAGGTCAAGCTGTGGACGAACAGCTGCGCCGCCCGCCTCCATACCGACGCGACCGGCACGCGCGTGATTGCCGCCGACATCCAGCGCGACGCGCAGACGGTCCGCGTCGAGTCACCCCTCTTCATCGTCGCTGCCGGCGCCATCAATTCGGCGGCGCTGCTGCTGCGATCGACAAGCGAACGCCATCCGCGCGGCCTCGCGAATTCGTCGGGGCTGGTGGGGAAGCGCTACATGGCGCATCTTGCGACGATGATGCAGGGCTTCCACCCGCTGAAGAAAAACACGACGGTGTTTCAAAAGACTGTCGCGGTCAATGACTTCTACCTGGCTGGCGCCAGGAACAAGTATCCTCTCGGCTCGATCCAGTCGCAGGGCCGAACGCACGGCATCATGGCGAAGGCGGTGGTCCCGGCGATTCCGCTGTGGGCGTACAACGCCTGGGTGCAGCGCGGGGTCGACTGGCTGGTGATGTCGGAGGATCTTCCGCACATGGCCAATGAAGTCGCCGTTGACGAGAAGGGCCGTATCCATCTGCGCTATACGCCGAACAACGTGCGCGCGCACGCGCTCCTTGTGAAGGAGACCAAACGAATCCTGCGGCGCCTCGGCTATCCGATCGTGATCACGCATTCGCACGGCGCGAAGAACACCACTCACCAGTGCGGGACGGCGGTGTTCGGCATCGATCCACGCGAGTCCGTGCTCGACTCCTTCTGTCGCGCCCACGATGTCGAGAACCTGTTCGTGGTGGACGGCTCCTTCTTCCCTTCGTGTGCCGCCGTAAATCCAGGGCTCACCATCATCGCGCAGGCGCTGCGCGTCGCGGACCACATCAAGGCAACACAACTATGAGAGCAAGGTCGTTCAGCCACGTCGGAATCACCGTTTCGGACTTCAACCGGTGCGTGAAATTCTACTGGGAAGTATTCGGCTGTCCGCTCGTCGGTGTCGCGGACACGCCGCCGGAGCGCGTGCGATCGTTCTTCGGCGTTCAGGGAGAGGCGCCAAGCTGCAAGATCGGCTGGATCCGGGTACCGGGCGGCGCCGTCCTCGAGATCTTCCACTTCGAGCCGCAGCAGCCACCGGTGGAGATCCGGTGGAACCGCGTCGGCTTGACGCACATGTCCTTCAACGTCCGCAACCTGGAGAAGTGGTACGACTACCTGCAGTCGAAGGGGGTCGAGTGTCTCAGCCGTCCCGAACGTTCGCCGCGCGGCCACTCGTTCTTCTTCTGCAAGGACTTCGACGGCAACCTGATCGAGCTGATGGATCTCGGGCACATGTATTACGTGCTTGGCTGGCTCGGCCCGCTCGGCGGCTGGATCTTCAGGCGCGGGATGTATCGGAAATACTACGTCTAGGGCTTGACGACAATTACCAACTTCCAACGACCAACGACCAAAGGGATTGTTTGGAAGTTGAAAGTTGAAAGTTGGAAGTTGGAAGTTGGAAGTTGGAAGTTGGAAGTTGGAAGTTGGAAGTTGGAAGTTGGAAGTTGGAAGTTGGAAGTTATTCCTCGTCCGCGTCAGCGGACGAGGAATAACTTGTCCTGGCGGCGCAGGGCCCAGCGGACCTTGCCGTCGGCGCCGATGATCACGTCCTCTTCCTGGGCTATGCGCACCGGCTGCCCGTTCCACTCGGGCACGGGAGTCGTCGCCTGCAGCTCGATCGAGTACCACATGCTGGGGATCACCTTCGCGTCCCCGCGGCCCGGCACGCCGTTCTGGTAATCCCATAGGCCGATCAGCGGCCCGGCGCCATGCCCGTGCAGACCGACCGGGTGTGAATAGAGCGTCCCGTTGATGTTCTGGGCCTTCATCCGCGCCAGGGCGGCGGCGAGTATCTCGTTTCCGCTTCGGCCGGGGCGCAGTTCGGAGGTTGCAATGTCCTGCAGCGTATTGGCGTTGGCAAGGGCGCGCTGAAGTCCAGCGGGCGCGTCCGTCTCGCCCTCCTTCAGGACGTAGCCGTTGTGTTGCGTATCGGTGTTGAGCCGCGCAACGGTGATGCCGACATCGCAGTGCAGAACGTCGCCGCGCTGGATGACCGGATCGCTGCCGATCTGCGCCTCGGTCTGTCCCTGGCGCTGCACGCTGACGCTCGGCTGGAACCAGGTGTCGAGGCCCTGGTCGTTGACGCGCTGCCGCCACCACCACACCAGGTCGCTGGTCCTGGTCTTCCCCGGGATGATCGTCTTCGACGAGAACATCTCCTCCGTCATCGACCAGACCAGTGCGGTCATCTTCTCGAAAAAGGCCTCTTCTTCCGGCAGACGCGCCGCGATCAGCTCCAGCGGCAAGCCCTCGGCATCGCGGAACTTCGACGTCCACGTGTCGCCGAGCGCCGCACTCATACCCTGGAGCTCACCGCTC